>JAFSVP010000182.1 GCA_017444905.1 Bacteroidales bacterium | reverse complement strand
TTGTTCTACTTGTATTCGTACTCCGATATATTCTGAATGCCGGGAATGCCGTAGTAAGAGGGAACGATGTCACCGCGGAGGAATATCTGCGTACCGACGAGTTCGGGATGGTCAACGAGATTGAGGGCGTCGCGTATTTCTCCCTTCGCAAGCTGGACCGAGAGGCACTGCGACTTGTCGGTGCACGACGACTTCGAGGCCAGGACGAGATTGGTGCGAGACGAGAACGGCGCCTTGAACGAGCATTTCGACGACGACAGGTCGCCTCCTACTATATATCCGTACACCCATACGTCATCCTCGCCCGCGTGCGTCTTTGCAACTCCAACGCTGTACGCGCCGTCGCGCCCGCTTCCGCCCTGCTGGGTGTCGCCGCCACCATCGACAAGGACGCTGTCGTAAATCCAGTAGCGGGCCGTATCTATCTGTATCTCAACTCCTCCCGAAGCCTGCGCACCTTTGCCCGTGCTAACGTTCAGGGTAAGCATCTGCTGGGCTTCGAGGACTTTTGTAAGAAGTATCTTCTCCGTGCCGCGGTCGCTCATCAGCAGCGACACCGCACCTGGCTGGAAGTAGGCGGTGCGCCTTTCGGAACGGGAGTACATAAGCCTGCCGGCAGAGGATTTAAGGTAAAGCACCGCATCGGGATACGCAGCAGCGAAGGAGTCTGCCGAAGTAAGCCTCACGCCGGCGTTCATCTGTACGCAGTTGAGCGTGACGACCGTGGTCCTGCCGCCCTGGATTACCGCCACCTGCGTATCGCCGTACTGCGGAGCGTCGAATTCAGGAGTGCTGAACTCCCTCGACAGCGCGGATACCATATAGGTTCCCTCTTCGAGGGGAAGATTCTCGCACACGCCGCCGTAATTGCCGCTGTACACGCTCCTTCCGTCGGAGCCCGTGACGTTCAGGATGAAATCGTTGGTGTCGGGGATGCTCACCGCGCGCGTGACGGGCAGCGCGTTCTGTTCAAACCTGATCTGGAGATTGCCCCTGGAGAAAGATGAGCCGCCCATCAGGGCCTCGCACCCGGCAGCCGGGAGCAGAGCCGGAAGCAGCGAGAGAAAAAGGATTCTGCTTTTCATAGTTTTTTTCGCCGAATATAGACAGTCGCGGCGAAAAATCGCTACAAAATCAGCAAAATCGGACACTAAAGATTTTTTTACAAAAAACCGCCCGGGAAGAGAGCCTTCCCGGGCAGAAGCCGTGTACGCCCTAGGCGAATCGAACGCCTATCGTAGGAACCGGAATCCTAAATTCTATCCATTAAACTAAGGGCGCGGTTAAGTCTTGCAAAAGTAATAAAAATAACTTAATTTTGTGCAAATGAAAAGAGCCTTTGTGTTTCCCGGTCAGGGGGCCCAGTTCCCCGGTATGGGACGGTCGCTTTATGATGGCGACCGTCGCGCCTGCGCCCTGATGGAGAACGCCAACGATATACTCGGCTTCCGCATCACAGACGTCATGTTCGGGGGCGACGAAAGCGCCCTTGCAGCCACGGAGGTCACACAACCGGCCATTTTCCTGCATTCGGTCGCACTGGCCGGATGCACTCCAGTTGGAAAGCCCGATATGGTCGGCGGTCATTCGTTGGGCGAGTTCAGCGCCCTCGTGGCCGCCGGCGCCGTTTCTTTTGAAGACGGACTCAGGCTGGTGGCGGCAAGGGCCAGGGCAATGCATTCGTGCTGCGAGCGCACCCCAGGCCTGATGGCAGCCGTCATAGGTTCCGACGAGGCCACGGTGGAGAGCATCTGCGCTTCCGTGCAGGGAGTCGTAGTCGCCGCCAATTTCAACAGCCCGGCACAGACTGTCATCTCAGGCGAGTCCGAAGCGGTGCTCGAGGCCTGCGAGGCACTGAAGGCGGCAGGCGCCAGGCGAACTCTCCCGCTCAAGGTAGGAGGAGCGTTCCACTCCCCCCTTATGGAGCCCGCCCGACGGGAGCTGGCGGAGGCTATTGCGGCCACTCCTTTCAGCGAGCCGTCCTGCCCCATATACCAGAATTTCGACGGCAGGCCCGAGACCGGTCCCGCCGCCATAAAGGAAAAGCTTCTCGCCCAGCTCACCTCCCCCGTCAGATGGACGGCTACTATGCAGAACATGCTTTCCGACGGAGCTTCGTCTTTTGTCGAAATTGGCCCCGGGAGCGTCCTGCAGGGGCTTCTCAAACGCCTCCCGGTACCAGAAGGCGTCACGATTGAAGGAATTCAGTAACAAAACAACACATATTACTAACATGGCATCCAACAAGAAATTCATTACCTGCGACGGCAACCAGGCCGCCAGCAACATTTCTTATCTTTTCAGCGAGCACGCCGCAATCTACCCGATCACGCCTTCTTCGACAATGGCGGAGAACATCGATGAATGGGCGGCCCACGGCAAGAAGAACCTCTGGGGCGAGACCGTAAAGGTCACCGAGATGCAGAGCGAGGCCGGCGCCGCCGGCGCCGTTCACGGCTCCCTCCAGGCAGGCGCCCTCACCAGCACATATACCGCATCCCAGGGCCTTCTGCTGATGATTCCGAATATGTACAAGATTGCAGGAGAGATGCTCCCGGCAGTCTTCCATGTATCGGCCCGCGCACTCGCGTCCCACGCGCTTTCCATCTTCGGCGACCATCAAGACGTGATGGCCTGCCGCCAGACCGGTTTTGCGATGCTGGCCTCCGGCTCCGTACAGGAAGCCCAGGACATGGCAGCAGTCGCCCACCTCTCTGCAATCAAGTCCAGCATACCCTTCCTGCACTTCTTCGACGGATTCCGCACTTCGCACGAAATTCAGAAAATCGAGGCCCTCGATGAAGACGCTCTCCGCTCGATGGTAAGCGAAAAGGCCCTCGAGAACTTCAGGGCCCGCGCCCTCACTCCCGAGGCCCCCGTCACCAGGGGTACCGCCCAGAACGGCGACGTCTATTTCCAGGCTGTCGAGTCGCGCAACCAGGCTTACGAGGCCGTTCCCGACATCGTCGCCCGCTATATGGGCGAAATCAGCGAGCTTACCGGTCGCCGCTACAGGCCCTTCGAATATTACGGCGACAAGAACGCCGAGTGCGTTATCGTGGCTATGGGTTCCGTCACCGAGACCATACGCGAGACCATCGACAGCCTGTCTGTACGCGGGCGCAAATACGGCCTCGTGACCGTACACCTCTACCGCCCCTTCGCCGAGAAGTATTTCCTCAAGGTACTGCCCAAGAGCGTACGCAAAATCGCAGTCCTCGACCGCACCAAGGAGCCCGGAGCCCTCGGAGAGCCCCTGTTCCTCGATGTCAAGGCCCTCTTCCAGGGCAAGGAGAACGCTCCCCTCGTGATTGGCGGACGCTACGGCCTTTCCTCCAAAGACACCACTCCCGCCCAGATAGTCGCCGTTTTCGACAACCTCGAGCGCAAGTCTCCCAAGGCCGACTTCACCATCGGCATAGTCGATGACGTCACCTTCAAGAGCCTCCCCAT
>JAFSVP010000181.1 GCA_017444905.1 Bacteroidales bacterium | reverse complement strand
GGGCCTGGAGGCCTCCCACCGGGCAGTATGCTTCCGGGTCACCGCTCCCGGTGAGGGCGGTGAAGCTTATGGCGGCCAGCACTCCCCACTGGAGGAGATACTTGGGCCAGTTGGTCTTTATCGTTGACTTCATGAAGGCAAAAATAAGAAATAAACGCATTTGTTCAAAAACAAATATTTGCCTAAATTTGCGCCCGCAAAATTGAGTCATTTTATTATGTCCAAAAGCAATTTTTCATTCAAGTATTGCGTCCTTCTGCCGATAGTGCTGATAGTCACCGTCGTACTGTGGGCGCTCCCTACGGCTTCCTTCGGAATAGAAGCCCTTACTCCCGTGCAGCAGAGGGTCATAGCCCTTTTCGTGTTTGCTGCTCTTATGTGGATTTTCGAGATTATTCCCAACTGGACGACTTCGCTCCTGGTTATCGTCATGGCGCTCCTCACCGTGTCCAACAAAGGACTCGGTTTCCTGTGCACCCCCGAAGCCGGCAAGCTTGTCAATTACAAAGACCTCATGGCCTCCTTCGCCGATCCGGTCGTAATGCTCTTCCTCGGCGGCTTCGTGCTTGCCATCGTTGCTGAAAAGTATGGTCTGGACGTCACCCTGGCCCGCGTGCTTCTGGCCCCCTTCGGAAAGAAGCCCCGCGCGGTCCTGCTCGGCTTCCTCATCGTCATCAGCATATTCTCGATGTTCATGAGCAACACGGCCACTGCCGCGATGATGCTGGCTTTCCTTGCCCCTGTGCTCGCCGTCCTCCCCAAGGATGACCGCGGCCGTGTGGGCCTTGCGCTGGCCATCCCCATCGCTGCCAACATCGGCGGTATCGGCACCCCCATCGGCACCCCTCCCAACGCTACGGCGGTCAAGTTCCTTGCCGAGGCCGGTGCCGACATCAGCTTCGGTACCTGGATGCTGCATATGGTCCCTTACGTGGTTATCATGATAGCGTTCGCCTGGATACTCCTGCAGCTCTTCTTCCCCTTCAAGGCCAAGGAGGTCGTGCTCGAGATTCCCCAGAACAAGAATGCCAAGGACTGGAAGTACTATACTGTATGGGTGGTTTTCCTCGGGACCATACTCCTCTGGATGACGGAGCAGGTGCACAAGGTCAACTCCAACGTGGTCGCTCTCGTGCCGCTGGCCCTGCTCACGATGCTCGGCATCTTCGACAAGGAAGATATCAAGAAAATCAACTGGAGCGTGCTCTGGCTGGTTGCCGGAGGTTTCGCCCTCGGTACCGCACTTCAGGGTACGGGCCTTGCCAAGGTGCTCATCGACGCCATTCCGTTCGGCAGTATGTCGGTCGTGCTGGTGCTCGTCATCGCCGGTCTCGTCTGCTACTTCCTTTCGAACTTCATCAGCAATTCCGCACCCGCCGCGCTGCTTATCCCTATCCTTATAGTGGTCGCGGAGGGCATGGCAGACCCTTCCGCCGCCAATAACGAGGCTTTCCTCGCGCTCGGCGGCTCGAAGGCCATGATTACCTTCATCGCCGTGTGCGCGTCCATCGCGATGTGCTTCCCCATTTCCACCCCTCCGAATGCAATCGCTGCATCCACCGGACTCGTGGAGACAAAAGATATGTCCCGCGTGGGCATCATCATCGGAGTCGTCGGTTTCGTGTTCGGCTTCTTCTGGCTTACCAAGATTTTCCCTTTCGCATAACACCCTTTCCAGGAATATGAAAAAACTGTTCATCGCAGCAGCCGCGCTCGTCATTTGCGCCTCCGCATACGCCCAGGAGGAAGCCCGGACGGTCGAAACTCCCAGGTACGGCTACAAGGAGTCCGGATTCTTCAGCACTCCCAAGGTAGGAGCATATATCATCGCCGGATACAAGTATTCCGACCTCAATCCCCAGACCTTCGGCGACGGTTTCAACTGCAGGCTCATACGTGCCTACGTCGACGGCAGCATCTTCAACGATTTCAAATACCGCATCCAGTTCCAGGCCAACGGAGAGAAGCCTCACGTGAAGGATTACTACATCGAGTGGGCAAGGTTCCGCGAGTTCTCCGTCAAGCTGGGCCAGTTCAAGAGGGCCTTCACTTTCGAGAACCCCATGAATCCCTGGGACGTGGGCGTGGGTGATTTCTCGTTCCTCGTGCAGAAGATGGCCGGTATGGAAGACCGCCTCGGCGAGGCCAATATGGGCGGACGCGACCAGGGTATCCAGATTCAGGGCGACCTCTTCCCGGTGCTGAACGATTCCTACCGCGTTCTCCACTATCAGCTGGGTCTCTACAATGGCCAGGGCATCAACAAGAAAGACGAAAACAAGCAGAAGGACCTCATCGGAACCATCCAGGTCCAACCCATCAAGGGCCTGTACCTCGGTGTCTTCGGATGGATGGGTACCTGGAACAACGGCACCGAAGACCTCTATCGCGAACGTCTCAGCTATGGCCTCAAGTTCGACCGTAACAACTGGACGGTGCGTGCCGAATACGCCCACGCCATCGCGCGTGAGGCCGAACAGAGCGGCAAGGCCGACGCCCTGTACGTGACTGCAGGCATTCCCTGCACCAACTGGCTCAAGCTTTACCTGAAGTGGGACGAGTTCCGTGCCGACGGCACTGCCGACACCAGCCACGACATGTACAGCGCCTGTGTCAACTTCCGCCTGCACAAGAACCTGAACTTCCAGCTCGAGTACCGCCGTCACAACAACCGCACTCTGCCTACTCCCGGCTACAACGAGCTCTGGTTCCTCTCCTACATTAGATTCTAAGCTTTTATCCCCGGGGCTTTTACGGGGCTCCCGCGGCACTGTGGCAATATTTTGAAGGCTGGCCGGCATCGGCCGGCCTTTTTCGTATCCGGACGTCGCGGAGCCGTTTTTACCGGAAAGCCCTTCCTGTGTCAGACGTCCCAAGAATAGGGACGTTAGGTACGAATACGGCCGTTTTCGTGTCAGACGTCCGCTTTTCTGGGACGTTAGGCTCACTGGTAGACGTGTGGAGACGCCGGCACGACAGCTGACGGAAAAAATTTGTTCTATTTTAACCATATTTTCTTCTCTCATCGGTTATGTAGTCCCCGCTACACGCCCTCTTCGAGCAGAAAATATGTCTCAAAATATCTCCATAAATCTTCTCGTCAACAAATTTTAAACAGTTTCTGCAAGAAAATTCCAATTTCTTGGTATATATTTGTAGAGTATGAAACCATTCCTTGAACAGGTCGCAAGTCACTATTTCGCGACAGTCCCGGACATAAGCCGACTGTGCTTCGTTTTCCCCAACCGGAGGGCCCTGAGGTTCTTCGAGCATTATCTCGGAGGGGAGATTGCAGCCTCGGGCAAGGGCCCCGTCGTGGCTCCGTCGATGTTTACCATCAACGATTTCTTCTATCACGCCACCGGCGAAAAGCCCTCCGGGCGCATCCCGCTGCTCCTTGAGCTCCATTCCTGCTACTCGAAGCTGAACCCCGGCGCCGAGCCTCTCGACGACTTCGTCTTCTGGGGCGATGCCATCCTGGGCGATTTCGACGACATCGACAAGTATCTGGTAAATCCTGAGCGGCTCTTCACCAACGTCTCCGACTACCGCGAGATTCAGGATGACTTCAGCTATCTGTCCGATGCCCAGCGCGAGGCCATACTCCGCTTCATAGGGCATTTCCGCAGCCCGGGCACGGTGAAGGAAGGTTTCCTTCGCATCTGGCGCATCCTGCTGCCGCTGTACCACGATTTCCGCTCTTCGCTGAAAGAGAAGGGGCTCTCGTACGAGGGGATGGTGTACCGCGAGCTGGCAGGCCGCCTCTCGGAGGAAAGCGCCGCCGATATCCTTTCGGCCCGCTTCCCCAACACCGGGCGCTTCGTGTTCGTAGGGCTCAACGCGCTGAACGAGTGTGAGAAGACTCTCCTTCGCCGTATGCACAAGGCCCGTCTATGCGAGTTCTGCTGGGACTACCGTTCCGACTTTATCCGCAACTCCGACAACAAGTCGTCGTTCTTCCTTGCCGACTTCGTAAAAGAGTTCCCCTCCGCTTTCGAGTCCGACCCGGAAGGCCTGCCCGCGACTGAATTCAACGTCCTGAGCGTCCCGGGAGGCATAGCCCAGGCAAAGCAGCTGC
>JAFSVP010000019.1 GCA_017444905.1 Bacteroidales bacterium | reverse complement strand
CAGACCTACAGCGGCACGATGGGCTACAAATACCAGTGGTACAACACTGCGAACACCTATGCCAGCATCACCGCCAAGGGTTTCACCGAGGCCAAGGGCTGCCTTATCGCAGAGGTTTTCAACGACGACAAGGCCAACTGGAAGGTGGAATTCTGGCAGAACGGCAGCAAGGCCGGCGACTTCAAGCGCAAGGCCGACAGCGGCATAATGAACATACCCGTAGTGGCTTACTGGTTCAACAACAAGGGTAAGACCACCTCCACCTGGAGCAGCGGCACTTCCAGCCACTACTGGTACTACAAGCCCGCTTCAGGCACGCCCGCAGAGCAGAAGAACTGGGAGGTCAGGGCCATCCAGACCATACCTACCAACACTGCGCAGGTCAACACCTACAGCTGCACCGAGCTTTCCACCGACTACAAGTGTTTCGAGAAATAGTTATGAAGAAATTCGCAATCTGTTTACTGATTCTGCTCGCGGCTGCGTCTCGCCTCTCGGCCTGGGGTCCCCTCGGGCACGAGACGGTAATTGCCATAGCGCAGCGCCATATCAGCGAGAAGACCAAGGCCAATATCGCAAAGTACTTCGACTACGATATCAAGAAGGACGCCGTGTGGATGGACAAGCACAGACGCGACGAAGACATCGCCTACACCACTGCCTGGCACGTTTACAATACCGACAAACAGGACCGTTACGACCCCAATCCCAGGGTGACAAAGGGCGACTGCGTATCGGCGCTGTATCTGGCTGAGTACAACCTTCGCCACTACAAGGAGCTCAGCGACTCGGCAGTGGTAATGAACGTACGGATGCTCATTCACTTCGTTGGCGACCTTCACTGCCCAGTGCATCCGTATATAGGCTACCAGCGCAACTTCTGGGAGTGTACGCTCAACGGCGAGAAGCTCAAGTCGTTCCACGCCCTGTACGATGCTATTCCAAACAGGATGTGGCCCGGAATGAAAGCCGACGAAATAGCCGCACAGCTTGACGATTGCGGAGCCTGCAAGCGCCATCGCATCGCAAAAGGCAACTTCTGCGACTGGGCGAAGGCCACCTCCGAAAGGTGCAGGGCCATATACGACATCAACGCCCCCGACACTGTCGAACTCGACCCCGACACGGTTGAAAAATCGCGCGAAATCGTTTCGCTCCAGATCAGGGACGCCGGTTACAGGCTGGCCCGCCTGCTAGACGAATACTTCGGAAAGTAGGCTGTCTTCGATACTTTCAAGCCCGCTGCTCTCTATGATGCTGCGGGCTTTTTCTTTATTGTCGGTACGGAACACCATAACCGCCTTCCCGGCAAGGAGGAAGGCGTACAGATATGCCACGCTTATTCCTTCTTTCGTAAAAAGGCGGAGCACGTCTGCTGCGGCGCCGGGCTTGTCGGCAAGAGAGACGGCGAACACCTCGCTGATTGAGACGGCTATGCCGGCCTCCTTGAGGCAGTCGTAGGCGCGAAGAGGCTCGCTGCACACGATGCGGCAGATGCCGTATTCGGACGTGTCTGCTATAGTAATGGCTATCAGCTGGATGCCATTCTCCTTGAAGCAGTCGAGCACTTTCACTACGGTGCCCGACTTATTCTCTACAAAAACGGATAACTGATGTATGGTCATGGTATTAGCGTTATTTCAGAACTCGTTTGTCAAGTACGAAGCGGCTCTTGCCCTCGCTGCGCTCGAGCGTTCCGGGCTGCTTTATCTCAACCTTGGCGCTTATGCTCAGCACGCTCTTGAGCTTTGCCGCCAGCTCGCGCTCAAGCTTGAAGATGGGTTCGAAGGTATCGAAACCCTGGGCGAAGTATTCCTGGCGCATCTCCACCTGTACGGTGAGGGTGTCCAGGTTACCGGTACGCTCCACCACGAGAAGATAACGCGGCGCGCACTCGGGCATACTGAGCACGACGCTTTCGACCTGTGAAGGGAACACGTTGATGCCACGGATGATGAGCATATCGTCGCTGCGGCCCATACGCACGGAGGTGCGACCGCAGGGGCAGGGTTCGTCGAACAAGGTGCAGAGGTCGCGGGTGCGGTAACGCAGCAGCGGCATTCCTTGCTTGGTAAGGGTGGTGAACACCAACTCGCCGGAAGTTCCGTACGGCTGGGGTTCGAGGGTGTCGGGGTTGATAATTTCAGGATAAAAGTGGTCGTCTGCTATGTGGGAGCCGTTCTGGCATTCGCACTCGTAGCTGACGCCGGGGCCCATTATCTCGCTGAGGCCGTAGAGATTGTAGCCCTTCAGGCCGAGACGCTCCTGTATTTCCTTACGCATGTTTTCAGTCCAGGGTTCGGCACCGAAAGCGCCGACGCGGAGCTTGATTCTGTCGCGGCCGACGCCTAGCTTTTCCATAGTCTCGGCAAGGTGCAGGGCGTACGAGGGAGTACAGGCAAGGCCGGTGACGCCGAGGTCGCAGAGAAGGCGGATGTGCTTTTCGGTGCTGCCGGTGCTGGCAGGGAGGACGGCGGCGCCCAGATGCTCCACGCCGTAATGGGCTCCGAGACCTCCGGTAAAGAGGCCGTAGCCGTAGCCCACCGAGAAAATGTCGTCGCGAGTAACGCCGAAGGCGGTGAGGCTCCTCGACATACACTCGCTCCACACTCCGACGTCCTTGCGGGTATAGCCTACGATGGTGGGATTGCCGGTGGTTCCGGAAGAGGCGTGTACGCGGATAATCTCGCTCTGCGGGACTGCCTGCAGTCCGAAGGGATAATTGTCGCGAAGGTCCTTCTTCGTGGTGAAGGGGAGCTTTACGATATCGTCTATAGTATTTATGTCGTCGGGGGTGACGTCCATCTCCTGCAGTTTGCTGCGATAGAAGGGCACGTTGTGATAAACATACTCCACAAGCTTATGGAGCCTCTTCCCCTGAAGAGCCCTGCGCTCATTCGGGGACATACATTCCTTTGTCTTATTCCAAATCATAACTGACTGATTCCCAAATCAAAAGCTTTAACGTTAGAAGCCACCACGGCTTCTCCCTTGCGGGCGAACACCTCCGCCACGGCCGAGCGGAGCGTTTCGGCGTCGAGGAGGCCGATATACGCCGAGGCGGCTCCCAGGAGCACCATATTGGCGGAGCGCGGAGAGCCGGTTTCGCGGGCAAGTGCGTCTATGTCTATCACAATGGCGCCGCAGGCCTTCAGCTGGGAAGAGAGGTCCTGAGCGTCAGGATAAGCGGGTATGTTGACGAACGGAGCCGACGCAGTAATAATGCGACCGGAGGGGGAAAGGTAAGGAAGATACCTCAGGGCTTCCATCGGTTCCATCGAGATTATAAGGTCGGCGCCGCCCTCGGGGATGAGGTCGCTCCAGAGGCGTTCGTCGGAAAGGCGGAGGTGGCTCTGGACGTCGCCTCCCCTCTGGCTCATCCCGTGCACTTCCGACTGCTTCAGGGCAAGGCCGGCACGGGTGGCCGCCTGGCCTATTACGGTAGCGATGGAGAGGATTCCCTGCCCTCCTACACCGCAGAGCACTATATCGGTCTTCATTTCTTGTTGTGTCGTTTAATGACCTGCATACATTCACGGCGCGGAATGATTACCGAAACTCCGTGATATGCTATTTCCTGCCTGATAAGAGCCTCTATCTCCGGTATGTTGGCCGGAAGGGGCACCACCACGTGCAGATGCTCGGGAGCCACGCCCAGGCCGAGGCAGATTGCCTCGTACTTGCTGGTGCCTGCGCTGTCCTGTCCGCCGGTCATCGCCGTCGTGAGATTGTCGCTGATAATCACCGTGATGTCGGAATGGTCATTCACGGCATCGAGCAGCCCTGTCATCCCGGAATGGGTGAAGGTGGAGTCCCCTATCACCGCTATGGCGGGATACAGGCCTGCGTCTGCCGCACCCTTTGCCATAGTGATGGAAGCTCCCATATCCACGCAGCTTGCAAGCGCGCTGAAGGGAGGAAGGGCTCCGAGGGTATAACAGCCTATATCACCGAAAATACGCGCGCCCGGGAAATCCGCCACCACCTTGTTAAGCGCGGCGAAAACATCCCTGTGGCCGCATCCGGGGCACAGCTGGGGCGGGCGCGGAGCCACTATGGCCGGGACTGCCTTTCGGTCTTCAGCCTCCACTCTGGAGTGAGAAAGCGCTTTCAGGGCCGCCGACACATTATCGGGAGTGAGTTCTCCGGTACGGGGCAGGAGTCCTGTAAGCCTGCCTTCCACCTTGTAGCCCGCACCCAGGAAGGAGCGCACGTCGGTCTCTGCCACGGGCTGCCCGTCTTCGGCCACGAGAATGCGGCTGCACGAGGCTGCAAGGGCTTTTACAGGCTCTTCAGGTATAGGGTAGCGGTTGATTTTCAGGATGCGGCAGGGTATGCCGGACTCCTTTACATAATTGTATGCTATTCCGCAGGCTATGACGCCGGGGAGACGCTTGGTTTCGGCAGCGGGGGCCGGGGGAAGTTCCACGGCCGACTCGAGCCTGCTGTCTTCAATCAGCGCAGGCTGCTTCGAAAGCAGTTCGGCATAACGGCGGCGGGCAATTCCAGGGAGGAGTACCCATCCGTTGCCTTCAGCGGGCGCGAACTCGTTCCGGGCGCGACGCTCCCCCGTTTCGACCGCAGCACGGCTGTGGGCCAGACGGGTTACAACTCTCAGGAGCACCGGAAGGCCTGTTTCTTCCGAATAATCGAAAGCCTTCACCGTCATATCATAGGCTTCCTGCTGATTGGAAGGTTCGAACACCGGGACCATTGCGAATTTGCCATAGAAGCGGGAGTCCTGCTCGTTCTGCGAAGAATGCATTGAAGGGTCGTCGGCCGCAACTACCACGAGTCCGCCCTTCACTCCAGTAATGGCGGAGTTCACGAAAGCGTCGGCGCAGACGTTCATCCCTACGTGCTTCATACATACGAGGGCGCGCTTGCCGGCGTAAGACATACCCAGCGCCGCTTCCATTGACGTCTTCTCGTTGGTACACCAGCGGGAGTGCAGCTCCGGAGCGTGTGCCTGGATATATTCGGTAATCTCGGTCGAAGGCGTACCCGGGTAGGCGTAAACCCCTGAGAGGCCGGAATTAATTGCAGCTAGGGCTATCGCCTCGTCGCCCAGAAGAAGCTGTTTCATATTATCTTGAAAGCGTCCGCATCCTGCAGGACGGGGAATTTCTGGCTGTAACGTGAGAGGAATTCAAGGTCGATGTCGCCCCCGGCGAAGGCTTCCTTCCCGGGTTCGGGCCTTTCAACATACTCTCCGTAAGGGTCTATCATTGCGGAATATCCGCTGTAAACGCAGGCCGGGTCAGTACCTACCCTGTTGGCGGCTATCATATAGCACTGGTTTTCGATGGCTCTGGCGCGCACGAGCGTATTCCAGGCAAGGGCCCGGGCGTCGGGCCAGTTGGCCACGAGGATTATAGCGTCGTAATCGCCCCGGTTGCGAAGCCACACCGGGAAGCGGAGGTCGTAGCACACCGCCAGCAGGAACCTTACGCCCCGGAAACTTACCGTAACTCTTTCAGAACCTGCGCTGAAGCGTCCTCCCTCGCCTCCGTAGAGGAAGAGATGGCGCTTGTCATAATGTGTGACGCTTCCGTCGGGCTTGACGAAGAAAAGCCTGTTTACGCAGCGCTCGCCGTTCTTCAGGGCGATGCTGCCGGCAAGGGCGGCGTCACGCTTCGCGGCCTCCGCCTTCATCCAGGCAAGGGTTTCGGCGTCACTTTCCTCCACCACGGCTCCGTCCATGGTGGCAAAGCCGGTTGTGAACATTTCCGGGAACACGTAAAGGTCTGCCTTGGGCGCGGTGTCGAGCGCCGAAGATATGCGGGCGCGGTTGGCCGCCGGGTCGCCCCAAACTATATCCTGTTGAAACAGTTGAACTTTCATATCAAATATCCATTTTTTCCACAAGCGGAAGGGAGCGCGAACGCAGTATCGTATTGTAGCGGTCGATAACCTCCTCGACGCAGTCTTCCCAGGAGCGCACTATAGTCTCTGACGCCTGTACGCCCGCTTTGCGTATGCGCTCGGGGTCGGCTATCAGGGCGCGGAGCACTCTTTCCATGTCCTCAGGGTCGTTCTTCACGAGGAAGCCGTTCACTGAGTCGTTTATGATTGTGGATGCCGTGGAGCCTTCAGCCATTACCGCAGGGGTGTGCAGGGCTGCTGCTTCGCGCACCACTAGCGGGGCGTTGTCGTAGAGCGAGGGGAAAAGGAAAAGGTCTGCCGCCGCATAGTAGCGGGTCATAAGGGCGCGGTCGAAAACGGGACCTGCGAAAGTAACCTTCGAATCAAGGCCCTTTTCGCTCACCAGCGCCTTCATTTCCTCGGCGGCATAGCCGGTGCCTACGAAGAACATCCTGAAGGGCACGTCGCCCATTCTTGCCAGGGTATCTATCACGAGGCGGGGATTCTTTTCCCAGATATGCTGACCCACGAAGAGCATTACGAATTCTTCAGGGTTGATACCCAGGGCGTTGCGAGCGTCCACGAAGAATTTGTCGGGATAGTCGGCCACGAGGTCGGAGCCGTTGTCCATTACTTCCACCTTGCCTTTGTAGCCATATTCGCGTATGACCTCGGTCACCGATTCCTGAGGCACCCACACATAGTCGGCCTGCTCGAAGAAGTCGATGATTACTTTCATCACGGCCTTCACTGCGAACTCCGGGAGCACGCGGGCGAAGTCGTCGCGGTATTTCGAGTGGAAAGTGGCCACGAGCGGTATGCCCTGCAGGCGGGCTATGCGGCGAGCCGCAATTCCGCTGGCAAAGGGGCAATGCGCGTGAACTATCCTGAAGTCGGTCTTGACTATCCTTGCAAGGAACTTGGGGTCGATTTCGGCCACCCCGGTGACATAAGGATGGCGCTTCGGTACCGGGACGCTGAAATAACTCATCACCTCATAAGGAAGCTGAGAATAATCGGCCCCGGGGACGTTGGGCGTGATGACCTTGACTCCCCCGACCTTGCTCTGCATCCACTTGGCATAGTTCTCCATACACACCGCCACTCCGTCCATTACGGGCGGGAAGCAGTCGCAGAAGAGGCCCACGTTGGCCTTGGTGCGGGCAAAGGGATTCTTCTGTTCCACCATCTCTATTCCTGAGTTTCTTCGGCAGCGGGCTCCGCAGGAGTTTCAACGGCTGCGGTTTCCGTTCCAGCGGCTTCCGCGGGAGCTTCGGCGACGGGGGCCTCGGCAGCAGGCTTCTCCTTATGGAAAGGAAGGCCTATGCATTTGAGATTATCGCTGAAAAACAGGGCGGTAAGCGTAACTATGGCTATGGCGAGGAACCAGCGCAGGACCTTCCTCCAGAGAGGAGTCTTGGGGGCGTAAGGGTCGTCCAGCTTGAGACGGGGATATTTGGCGACGCTCGTAAGAGTGCGGCCGAAGGGTATGTTCACGAGCACCACAGAGTTCACTGCCCAGCCGTTTGCATTGAGCACGGGTCCCAGGTTGCGGCGGCGGAGTTTACCCCAGGCGATGAAGCAGGCCGGTCCGGAGATTACCAGCATAATGCCGGCGATTATAAGAAGCAGGCCCCACCAGGGAGTGCTCGCCACGCCCTTGACAAGGCCGGTGCAGAACGAGCCGATAAGGCCCAGGGCCATGCCCAGGGCGGCGAAGATACCGGCGAACTTGGCGATGTCGAAAGGCTGGGGCTTCGAAGCGGCTGCAGGTGCGGCCACGGCCGTGGAAGTGCTGGATTCAAGCTCGGCGAGCGCCTTGCCGTCTTTTTCTTCCACCGACTTGTTGAGAAGCCCCTTGCAGAAGTTCCAGAACTTGATATAGGGGCTCCAGAAGGCCTGCTTGAGACTAATCGGATTCTCCACTATGCGTGTAACGGTAGCGTCCCAGTCGCGGCCCTCGCGGTCGTAGAAGACGCCGTTGGTACCGGGACGAAGGTTGCGTGTACCGCCGTCGGTCATTACCGCGAGTATGTCCATAGTCTCGCTTCCGCCCTTCAGACGGCAGTGGCAGTACAGGATGAACATTCCGCTGAGGCTCGACATATCTGCGTGCTTGCCCAGGTCGCTTACGCGTACGCAGAGGCGGCAGCAGCGCTGGTCGATATAAAGGTCGCCAGCTTCGAATACGGCGCGCACCTCCCTGTCGGGAGAATAGAAGTCGCTCAGTATCACGTAGTTCTTGAGGAGCTTGTAAAAGTCGCGGTAGAGATGCATCAGCTTGCTCACCTCGTCTATCGCATTGGCTTCCTCCTCAAGCGCCTTGTCGGCAGTCACGAGGTCCAGAAGGGCGGTCTTGCCGCCTGCGGCAAGAAGGGCATTGACCTTGTCAATGCCAAGCGGTTCCACCGCTTCGCCCTTCTTCGCGGCCATCCAGGCAGTGTAGGCGTTGAATCTGGCTTCGGCCTCTTTCCATTCCGCCTCGCTTATGCCGTCTTTGCCTTCAAGGCCGTTAAGCTTGCGGAATGCCTCCACGGCGCCCTTCCAGGCAGGGTTCACGGAATCGAAGCCGAGGACTCCGGAAGCCGAAGGTATAGCAAGCGGATATGCGGCTATCTCCTCGGTGGAGCCGGAGAGCAGACCGCCGCCTATAGCCTCAATCTGCGAGGGAGTCACGCCAAGCACGGGTGCGGCGGCGGGGCTGAAAGCAATCAGCTTGCAGCGCATAAAGAAGTCCTCTGCCTTGTCTTTTATGGCATTGAGGGCTGCAAGGGCAGCGGGAGTATCGTCTCCGAAGGGGAAGCATTCGCTTCCGGCAGAGGCCATCCAGGCCGAGTAATCGGCAAGAGCTGCGTAGAAGGTCTCTATGCCTTCAGCAGTAACGCCCTGCACTCCGCTGCGGTCGGGCGCGGAGCCGATGAGCTTTGCGATGGTGGCAATCACCTCCTTGAGTTCGGGGCCGCGGGCCGAAGCTTCGGTAATCACGCCGTCGCCGTTGGCTCCGGTTTCTGCAAAGATGGCGACGCTGTCGGAGGCCTCCTCTACGGAAATCTCTTTCTTGTTGAGCTTCAGGTTCGAGAGAATCTGCTTTGCAGAGCGTTCGAGCCTCGCTCCCGCAGGGTTGGAGGTGTCTATCTGGTCAAGGGGCAGGACACTGTCGCCCTTGAGGATAAGGTCTTTGTTCTTTATTACGGAAGTGAGCCACTTGGCTGCCGCTATGATTTCGGGGACGCGGATTTTGCCGTCGGAATCGGTATCCAGCATCCTGAAAGTGGTTTCGTCGAATTCGAGGCCCGACACGGGGCAGCTGAGGACAGTCCACAGTTTCTGGTCGAGTTCGTCAAGATGCGCGATGTCTTCTCCGCTCTGGATATTGACGCGGACAACGCCGCCGAGCGAGCAGTAGCTCCATTCGTAGTTTCCTTTTTTATTTGACATAGCCATAAGATTATACAATCTAACAAACATACGAAATTTTTGTATATTTATGAGCCGTTTTTGAGGTTTTTTAATGAAAAACAAGAGTGTCGCCATAATAGGGGCCGGTGCCGCGGGGTGTATGTGCGCCGCAGAGCTGTCGCGCAGGCGGCCTGAGCTTGAAATCCTGGTATTCGAGAAGGGAGCTTCCGCACTTGCGAAGGTGGCCGTTACCGGAGGCGGAAGGTGCAATATTACAAACACTTTTGAGAATATCGACAGGCTTGAAGAGGCATACCCGAGGGGCGCGAGGCTGATGAAAAGGCTGCTCGGGCATTTCAGTCAGGATGACTGCCGCCGGTGGTTCGAGGATGCGGGTGTAAGGCTGGTCGTCCAGGACGACGGCTGCGTGTTCCCTGCCAGCCAGGATGCGATGGAAATTGTGCACACGCTCCTTGCCCTGATGCGGAAGGGCGGCGTCAAACTCCTGTGCAAGAATAGGATAAACAGTATCCTGAGGCTTGAAGACGGCGGCTTTTTACTGAGCACGGAAGGAGGTCCGGAAAGAGAGCTCCGGGTAAATTCTTCAGGCCTTGAAACAGGCCCTGGCCAGAAGGCCGCCGGAAGCCGTTTCGATGCGGTGGTTGCGACCTGCGGCGGGGCTGCGGCAGGGCTACTCGGTGGCCTCGGGCTCAGCCTTGAACCTGACGTGCCGTCTATCTTCACTCTGAAAATACCGAACGCAGGGCTGCGCTCACTGATGGGGACGACGGTGCAGAACTGCCGCCTGACGCTTGCGGGGGCAGGATTCAGCTCTGAAGGCATACTTCTTATCACCGACTGGGGCGTCAGCGGGCCGGCGACGCTGAAGCTGTCGTCTTAT
>JAFSVP010000003.1 GCA_017444905.1 Bacteroidales bacterium | reverse complement strand
TTGCAGTCGATGATAATCTGCCTGTATTCGGCAAGGTCGTTGGCGTCTTCGGCCTTCTTGTAGCGGGCGTGGACCTCGTCGTAGCGGGCCTTCTCGCGCAGGACGTTGGGATTGGTCTCGCGGAACTTGGCCTCGTCGAAAGATTCGCCGAAGCGCTTGCGGCCCTTCTCGACCTCCTTGTTAATCTTCTCCTCGATTTTTGCGAGGTAGTCCTCGATGAGGACGTCGGCGCGGTAGCGCTTCTTGGAGTCCTTGTTGTCGATGAGAGGGTCATTGAATGCGCCCACGTGGCCGGAGGCCTCCCAGATGCGGGGATGCATGAAGATGCAGGAGTCGATGCCCACGATATTCTCGTTGAGGCGTGTCATCGCGTTCCACCAGTACTGCTTGATATTGTTCTTGAGCTCGGCTCCCATCTGGCCGTAATCGTACACGGCTGCGAGACCGTCGTAAATCTCGCTGGAAGGGAAGATGAAACCGTACTCCTTGCAGTGTGCTACAAGCACCTTGAATAATTCGTCCTGTGTCATATCGTTAAAGTTTTATTGTATCTTGTTGAATCGTGAACTGTCTTTGAGCATGCCTTCGACTTCTGCGGTGAAGCCGCCGGCGTTGCTGAGCGCTTCCAGATTGAAATGCAGGCGGTAGCGCCATTTGTGACGGGGGTCGGCCGGTTCGTTTATGCGCTCCTCGCCGTAATTCTTCCGTCGCAGAGTGGCGTCGATGGCCAGCCAGTCCTGGATGGGGAAGATTGCCAGCATCGGAGAGGCCGAAAGGCAGCCCTGCAGCATGCGCTTGGCCTCCCAGGGCTCCATATCGCGGCCCTCGCGGGAGGCGAACTCCATGCGGAGGGTCTGCATGTCGTGCGACGAGGTGGCGCAGACGGCGAGCTCCGGCCAGGGCCGGCCCTTGTCCATTCCGGGCATTTCGAGCGAGAGGATGCACTCGTGCGCCATCACGCCCTCGACGCAATGAGGCACCATTCCGAGGTCTTCGCCGCAGGCGAGCATCCCCGTAGCGTCCAGCAGCTCAGGGAGTTTGTGCTCGGCATTGCGCTGCCAGAGGGCTTCGTTGCGATGGAAGAAAAAGTCGTCGTACAGGGCTCCGAAGCGCTCCTTCTGCTCCTGCGAAAGGCCTTCGGTATCGGGAGCGATGCAGGGCTGGAAGCAGCCTTCGTTGCGGGGGTCGGGGAGGAAAAGGCCTTCGACCGGCAGACCTGAAGCCGCTATTTCGGCGGCGGTGTAGGGAATCGCAGGGTTGAAGTGCCCCGCCTTGCCGCTGCTGCAGCCTGCGGGAATCTCCCAGATGCGGAAAAAGCCAAGTATGTGGTCGATGCGGAAAGCATCGAAATATTCGCTCATCTTGCGAAGGCGCGCCTTCCACCAGGCGTAGCCGTCGGCGGCCATGGCCTCCCAGTTATAGGTGGGGAAGCCCCAGTTCTGCCCGTCGGCGCTGAAGAAATCCGGCGGGGCGCCCGCGGTGGAATCGAGGTTGAAGAGCTCCGGATGGAAGCGGGCGTCGGCGCTGTCGGCGCTCACCCCTATCGGGAGGTCTCCCTTGAAATACACTCCCCTGCTGCGTGCGTAACGCACTTCGTCGGAGAACTGGCGGTCGAGATGCCACTGTATCCAGCGCCAGAAGTCGGGCGAGTCGCCGTCGCGCCCGGCGCTGAAAGCGGCGTATTCGTCAAGCCAGGCGGCGTTGGCCTTGCAGAAGCGGCGGAAAGCCGCGGAGGCGATATCCTTTTCTCCGTTCTCGGTAAAAGACTTGCGGAGAAGGGCGAATTTAGCCTTGTAAACCTTCGGGTAGTCGATTTCAGCCTTGGCGTTGAAGCTGTCGCGCAGCCTTAGGAACTCCTCGTCTTCGGTCACTCCCGCCTCCTGCAGCCTGATATACAGGGGGTGAAGCGCGAAGGCGGAAACCGGGCTGTAGGGATAGGAGTCCTTCCATTCGCCCTTGCGGGTGGTGTCGTTCACCGGGAGGAGCTGGATGACGCTCTGCCCCGTGGCGGCGGCCCAGTCGACAAGGGGGCGAAGGTCGCGGAACTCGCCTATTCCGAAGTCTTCGGCAGTCCTTAGCGAGAACACGGGTACGGCCGTACCGGCTCCCCTGAATCCGGGCCTGTCGAAAAGAGCGGCGCTGTGGGAGCGCGTGAAACGGCAGCCTTCATAAGGGCAGTCGTTCCAGCGGTCTTCAATAAGCTCTGCGGGTTCGGAAGTGTGGTGCTTCCACTCGCTGCGACGAACGAGGCCTCCCTCCATTACTACGTAATAGTAGTCGGAAAGGGCTGCGGCCGAGGTGCGGACGGTCACGCTCCATACTCCGCCCTCGCTCCAGCGCATCGGTATCTTCTTGTCCTTAAGGACTATGCAAAGGCTTTCACCCCACCGGGTAAGGTAGGTTATGGAAAAGGTCGTCGTCACTACAGTTTATAGTAGCTGCGCAGTATCGCCGCAAACCACGACGGCGGCAGTATTGCCTTGAGCAGCACTGAGAGGCGCTGTTCGAGAGTGGATATTATATAATGGTAACGCGGGTTGGGCTTGCGGACTATGCGGCTGATGCGCTCCGCAAGGAATTCCGGCTTGAGCCCCGTCTGCTCGTCGTTCTCTATGCTTGCAAGAGAGCGCTCGTATGACTTGTAAACCTCGTAGGCCTCCTTGTCGCCCACCGAGTCGCGGCTGGCGGTGAAGGAAGTGGCGAAGTCGCCGGGCTCGATGACCACCACCTTGATGCCGAAGGAGCGCACCTCCATCCGAAGGGCCTCGCAATAGCCTTCGATAGCGAACTTGCTGGCGGAGTACAGGCCCTGGAACGGAAGCCCCATAAGCCCTCCTATCGAGCTGAAACAGATGATTTTGCCTCCTTTCTGGCGGCGCATTGCCGGCACTACGTGGTGAAGGAAGCGCACCATCCCGGTCCAGTTGACGTCCATCTGCTTCTCGGCCTGCGCCACGGAGCAGAACTCCAGCGGCCCGCCTATTCCCATACCGGCGTTGTTGATGAAGACGTCAATCCTGCCTTCTGCCTCCAGGACCTGTTCCACGGCGGCGCGGCAGTCGTCTTCACTGCTGACGTCAGCCTTGATATAGGTGACTCCGGGCAGCCTGAGGCAGTCTTTGCGGTGAGTGCCGTAAACTTTGTGGCCGTCGGCCGAGAGCCTTTCGGCCATGGCCCTGCCGAAGCCGGAGGTGATGCCGGTAATGAGTACTATCATATAATTTCAAGCTTCTTGAAGATGGCGGTGAGCTTCTCCACGGCCTCGTCCACCTGCTCTATGGTGTGTGTGGCCATAAGTGCGAAGCGGATGAGCACGTCCTTTTCGGGCACGGCCGGAGCGATGACGGGGGTGATGAACACGCCCTGCTCATAAGCCAGCGTGACTACCGCCATGGCCTTGTCGGTGTCGCGGACGAACAGCGGGATGATGGGCGACTGGGTGTGACCCGTGTCGAATCCGTTGGCCTTGAAGGCCTCCTGGGCGTGACGGGTGACCTTCCAGAGGTTCTCGCGCCTCTCGGGCTCCTCTATCATAATGTCGAGAGCCTTGCTCGCGGCTGCAACGGCCGCGGGGGTCATGGACGCGCTGAAGATGAGCGAACGGGAGTTGTGCTTGAGGTAGTTGAGCACGTCGTGGTCGCCGGCTATGAATCCGCCCAGCGAGCCGAAACTCTTCGAGAAGGTGCCCATTATGAGGTCCACCTGGTCGGTGAGGCCGAAATGGCTGGCAGTGCCGGAGCCGTTTTCACCTATTACACCGAGTCCGTGGGCGTCGTCAATCATCAGCGAGGCGTTGTACTTCTCGCAGAACTCCACCAGTTCGGGGACGGGGGCTATGTCGCCCTCCATCGAATAAACTCCGTCCACGACGATGAGTTTATTGGCGTGCCTGGGGGTGAGCCAGAGCTTCTTCTCGAGGTCGCGCATATCATTGTGGCGGAACTTGCGCACCTCGCTGAAACCCAGGCGGCTGCCGTCGATGATACAGGCGTGGTCGAGGGCGTCGAGGAAGATGAATCCTCCCCTGAAGCCGAGGCAGCTCACGACTCCGAGGTTGACCTGGAATCCGGTGCTGTAGGTGACGGCCTCCTCCTTGCCCACGAACTTTGCGAGCTTGGCTTCAAGCTCTTCGTGTATGTCGAGCGTACCGTTCAGGAAACGGCTTCCCGAGCAGCTCGTGCCGTATTTTCGTACGGCTTCGATTGCTGCCTCCTTGAGGCGCGGGTCGTCGGAAAGACCGAGGTATGAGTTGGAGCCGAACATAAGTACTTTGGATCCGTCGGCCATAGTGACCACAGGGTCCTGTCCGGACGAAATGGGACGGTAATAGGGATATATGCCTTTGGCTTTCGCCTCCTGAGGTGCCGTATATTTGGCACAGACTTCGTTTAACAGTCGTTGCATATCAGTAAATAAAAATCCCGCAAATATAGTGTTTTTTGTTTTAATGCTCCGTCCGCTGCCGGGGGAGGCCCGCAGCCTCTCAGTCGTCGGACTCTCCCATTACTATTATTAAATTGTCGCCTTCCATCAGTTTCATACTGCCGTGGGGGATGAGGAAGCGCCCGTCGCGGCGCACCATCATCACCCTGATGCCGTGCGGAAGGTGCAGGTCGCGCAGCGTGCCTCCGCCCAGAAGGTCGTCCGCCGTAACGGTGTGGTCGCGCAGCATACCCATCTCGTCGGGGAGGTCCATTCCGAAAGTCTGCACCTCAGGGTCGCGGTCGTAGCTGAGATGCAGTGCTGCGGAAAGCGGCGGGAAGCTGAAACCCTGCATGAAGAGCGATAGCAGAGAAATCAGGAAAACTATGTTGAAAACCTCGCCCGAGCCTTCAATTCCGGCCACCACGGTACACAGGGCGCAGAGAATAGGGCCTGCTCCCTTGAGTCCTACCCATGACACCAGAACCTTGGCTTTGGTGCTCATACCGCGGAACGGCAGCATCGAGATAAAGACGCTGGAAGGACGCGCCACTATCATCAGGAAAAGACCTATCAAAAGGGCCGGGACGAGAACTTTGCCCATCGTGGAAGGGCGGGCGAGCAGTCCCAGCATCAGGAACATCATCAGCTGCACCATCCAGGTAACGCCGTCGAAGAATTTCAGGACGTCGTGGCGGTAAGCCAGTTTTGCCTTGTTACCTATGAAAATGGCAGCAACGTAAACCGCCAGCAGGGCGTTTCCGTGCAGGGTTGAAGCCAGGCCGTTGGCCGTCATGCCCACGCTGAGCACCAGGATGGAATAGAGCGAACTGTTGTCAAGCTTGATTTTTCCGAGAAGCAGCTTGCCCGCCCAGCCTATTGCGAGACCCACGGCAAAGCCGACGCCGACCTGCAGCAGCAGGTTGAAGGCAGTGATGCCGAACACCTGCCAGTGACTTTCGTAGGACGGTGAGGACAGTATGCCCACGAGCGTGACCGTGAGGATGTTGGCCATAGGGTCGTTGCTTCCGGATTCAAGCTCCAGCATCGGGCCCAGGTTCTCGCGGAGGTTGAGCCGTTTGCCCCTGAGAATCGAGAAGACCGAAGTTGAATCGGTGGCGGAGAGGATTGCCGCCACCAGAAAACACCCCGTAATGGATGCCGTTACGCCACCTATCATTCCGCCCAGGACATAGTATATGAAAAGACCTGTAATCAGCATCGTGAGTGTGACTCCGACCGTGGACAGCATTATACTCTTGCCGAATATGGGCCTTGTCTCCTTCCACGAAGTTTCGAGTCCTGCCGAAAAAAGGATGACTGCCATGGCGAAGTGCCCGAAGGTTTCAGCTATGTGGAAGTCTTTGATTTCCAAGCCGAACCCATCGGGCCCCGCAGCCATTCCAAGCAGCAGGAAGAGCAGCAGCGAAGGGGCTCCGAGCTTGCTGCCCAGCTTAGTGAACAGCACGGCGGCCACTATCAGCAGCGAAACCAGCAACATAAGCTGAGCTTACTGAATTTCAAACAGATTCAGGAAGCCCGTCATCATAAAGACACTGCGGATATCGTTGCTGATGCCCTTTACGATAACCTTGCCTCCCTTTTCGTTGGCGGCTTTTCGGAGCGTAAGGAAAATTCGCAGGCCGGAGCTGGAGATATAGCTCATCTCGCTGCAGTCGAGCACTATGGTTCCGCCGGCGTCGGCCTTGAGCTTGTCCATTTCGGGGGCGATTTCGAGAGACGCCGGAGTGTCGAGCCTGCCTATGAGGGCGGCAGTGACCTCATTTTTCTGTCTGGTAATCTTTACTTCCATTTCGTTATATTTTCCTTGTTAATGTCAAAATATTCTTTCCGTCTGAATATGAATAGCTTACGGAGTCCATTATATTGCGGACCAGGTGTATTCCGAGTCCGCCGATGCGGCGTTCGTCCACGCCTGCGTTTATATTTACTTCAGGCATGGCCGTGGGGTCGAAAGGAGTGCCTCTGTCGGAGATGGTGAAGGTAAGACTCTCCCTTCCGAGCTCGGTGACAATGTCCACGAGACCTTCTTTGCCTTCGGGATATGCATAGAGGATGACGTTGGTCACCGCCTCCTCGAGGGCCAGGTTGAGACTCGTACCTACTGCGGAATCGATATGCATTTCTTCAACGATGCCGTCGATATATACGGCAAGCCTCTCAATCTCCTTGATTTGGTTGCGGAGCACGATGTGACGTTTGCCGGACGCCGGTGCGTCCTTGTCGAGGTAGTGTATGAACAGCATTGTGATATCGTCGCTTCTGGGAGCCTCGCCCACGAAGGCGGAGATGGCTTCCTGCATCGCTTCAAGATGCCCCCGGGCGCTGCGGCGGGTATGCAGAACCGCCTCCATCCGTTCCTGTCCGAACTGGTCCTGGGTGATGTTTTCGGCTTCAGTCACGCCGTCAGTGTAGAGGAAGACGGCGTCGTCGAAGGCGAGATATTCTTCCTGCTCCTGGAATTCCACGTCGGAAGCTATGCCCAGAGGAAGGTTGGGGTGTACTTCGAGGTCGCGTATCCTGTCGGAAAGAATGAGGGGCGGATTGTGGCCCGCGTTGCAATAGCGGAGCTGCCCGGTGGCAAGGTCCAGGGCGCCGCAGAAAAACGTGACGAACATATTGTTTTCGTTCGTCTCGGACAAAGCTTCGTTGATTTTGGAAGTAATGACGCCGGGGCCGTCTTCGTGCATCGATATGGAGCGGAAAAGGCTCCTCGTGACCGCCATCAGCAGCGATGCGGGCACGCCCTTGCCGCTTACGTCGCCTATGCAGAACCAGAGTTTTTCGTCGCGTATGTAGAAGTCGAACAGGTCGCCTCCCACCTCCTTGGCCGGCACGAGGCAGGCCGACATGTCAAGGTCCCTGCGTTCCGGGAAAGGCGGGAAGGTGTGTGGAATCATCGACTGCTGTATGTCGTGGCCGATGCGCAGCTCGCTTTCCATCCTTTCCTTTTTTTCAGTGAGGTCCTGGTACTTGAGCTGATTCTTTCCGACGGAGCGCAGGATAAGTACCAGCATGGCCAGGCCCAGCAGCTGGAGAAACTTGACCATCAGTCCGACACGGCGTATTCCGGCGTAAATCTCGTCTTCGGGGATTATCACCGCCGTCGACCATCCGGTGTGCTCGACCGGAGCGAAGAAAACCTGATGGAGCCGGCCGTCGTGCTTGATGGCCATATTGCCGCAGGTACCTTTTAGCATCTCTTCTTTCAGGATGCTGAAAGTATCCTTGTCCAATATCATGTCGGCGCCCAGGGTGTCGGCAGAGCAGGCCATCAGCCTGCCTTCGCGGCTCAGCATGATGCCGAACGAATGGGAATATACCTGTGCGCTGTCAATCAGGGAGTTGATCCAATCGAGGGAAATGTCGGCCGTGAGTACCGCAGCCGTGCGGCCGTACTTGTCCTTTACCGGAACGGAGTAAGTGGTCATCAGCATTTCCCCTCCGCCTTCGTCTATGTAAGGTTCCGACCAGTATCCTGTATCCCGTCCGACGGGCTCGGTGAACCATTCGTGGGAAGGATAATCATAATCGTCGGTTGCCAGTGTCTTGACTTTAGTGGTGTTACCGTAACGGTAGGCATACGGGGCGAAAAGCGGGCGCTCAGTGTCGAAACCGGGCATGAAGGCCATCGTGGAGCCGTCCACTTCTGGATTGTCGTTGACGATGCGGCGTACCATCGAAGGGACGCTGTCGGGAACGTCCAGGCACCAGCCTGCAATCCATACGCTGTTGCGAACGGCCGCCTCGGCCTGGTCGATAACGTCCATTATTTCAAGCCTGACGTTTGAAATCTGGCTCTCGGCACGCTTTACAGCCTCGTTGCGTATGCCTTTACGGGAATAATAGTATTGAAGCACGGCTGTCGCTTCCAGCGAGAGGGCGGCCACCACCACCAGCAGCAGTCCGGCTCTCGCGTACGCCTTGATTCCCTTGCTTATATAAGAAAAATTCATTTCTATGCTATTGGAGAACAGATTTGAGCGCCGCCCGGAATTCAGGCATGGGGCAGCGGGTGTCGCGTTCTATGATGAGTGTCTTGAGACCAGCGTACGGAGCTATCTGCTCCTCGATGTCGCGCAGGGGCCGGTCGGAACCGAAATAAGCCCTGGCAAATTCCTCCCAGAAGCGCCCAGAGAGCGCTTTGGACATATGGTAAGTCTCTTTTATGAATTCTTCGCAGCTGAGCCTGCCGGTAAGATAGACCATCGCGGTGTCGAAGATGGGATTGCCGTAGCCGAAGTCGCCCAAGTCGATAAAATACCGCTCATTACCTACGAAGATTGCGTTGCTGTACTGAAGGTCGCCGTGAAGGGCCGCAGCTGAGTCGGGGGTGTCGGAGATGAAGCGTCCGAGCCTGTCTTTTTCAGCGGTCGTGAAGAAGGGATTCTCTTCGAGAAGACCGAAATATTTGTCCTTGACGCTCAAGAATTCGGAAGTATCAACCATAGTGGCGTGAAGGGCGAGGCTCATCGAGGCGAATTCGGAGGCATACCTTCCCACTTCCGACGGATTGTCGGCGGTGGCGCGGGAATAGGATTTCTTGCCTGCGATACGGCGGAAACGTATGCCGTAGCGTCCGTCTTCAGTGACCACGTAATCGCCGGGCTCAGGAGTGGGGATGCCCAGGGCGTACACCTTGCGGGCCATCATCAGCTCGTCCAGGGGCTGGGTGATTTTCCCGGGGAAGTAGAGCTTGAGCATCACCGACGGGTCGCTGCGGAGGTCGTAGCTCTCGCCGTTGGCTCCGCCGCCGGTGAGAATGTAGTCGTCAAGGCTGATTCTAATCGCGTCCATCGAATACACGGTTTATAAGGTCTTCGAATTCCCTGAAGGCGAATGTTTCCGACAAATCCCTCAGGGCGTCGGCAAGCGCCCTGTATCGCCAGGCGTGCACCTTCGGGTCTTTTTCGTGAAAAAGGTTCCAGAACGAGTCGCCCTGCGCCTCGAAGTCGCGGGCGATTGCCCGCATATTTGAAAGCTTGTCGCCGAGCGCAACCATCTTGACGTCCAGCGGAGCTTTTGCAAGCCGGTCCAGGGCTCTGCGCTTGCGCTCCATCCAGCTGCCTTCCGCCGCCTGGCTTCCATCGGAGATGGTATCGGTCTCGGCTGCGACGAGGGACGCCACGCGGGCCCCGAACTCCCTGCGGAGCTCTTCAACGCCGGTACCGGTGTCCTCGACGGTGTCGTGCAGCACTGCGGCGGCCAGAATCTCGGGGTCGCTTGTCATCGTGGCTACGATGGCAAGGGCCTCGAGCGGGTGGACTATGTAGGGGAACTCCTTGCCCCTGCGCCTTGTGCCGGCATGTGCGCGGACGGCGAACGTTATCGCCCGGTCAACAAGAGAAGTATCGAGAGCTGCGTTCGCCATATTATTTCTGGTTCATGAAAGGCATGTCACGTGCCTGTTCGAGCAGGAAGTCGGCCATGGCCTCGTTCCCTGCGGACTCTCCGTTGAGGGAGTCGAACATCAGTTTCAGGCCGTTGCGCCCGCCTCCGTTCTTAAGGATATAGGCCGTGCAAAGGTTCTGGGGGGCGATGCTGGAAGCCAGAATGTCAAGGTCGGTGAGACCTATCTGGAAGCAGGCTATCTGGTAGGCCGCGTCGGAATAATCGCTGACGAGCTTGCTTATGTCGCCCAGTGTGCGGAAGCCCATCGCCTTGAAAAGAGGCAGGAAGGCTGAGAGGTCAACTTCCTGTATCTCGGCCTGGTTGACGGAGGCGATGCGGCGGTTGAGCGTGTCAAAGGGGCGTATGGCAAGGTAACTGCGGAACGAGTCGCCGTCGAGATCCACCTCCGAAAGGTTGCCCGAGGCAACGAGCCCCTGCACCCTGCGGCGGTAGTCGGAGAGCTCCCTGCGGATGCGGCTGAACTCGTCGTCCACGAGCTCCAGCATCCCCGCGAGGCGGCTCATATTTCGAAGGTACACCTTCGGGATTTCGACTCCGCTCTTGTAGCCGGTGTCGTGGTTCATGTTGGCCCAGGCGTGCTGAAGGACCGTGCGCATCTGCACCTCGAAGCGAATATTGTTGAGCTCGGGCATCGAGGCGTCGGAATACAGGGATTCGGGAATGCGGCAGATATAGTGCAGCGAGAGGTAGCCGAAGCTGTCGGTCTCGTGCGCCTTGCGCTTGTCGATGGAGTTTGCCCAGTCGATGTCGAAAAGCCTCTCGAGCGCAGAGGCCACCTTGTCAACGTCGTTGATGTAGAAGGTAATCACCCGGATGCCCACTATATCGGTGATATCCAGGATACTGCCGTATTTGCTCCCTTTTCGCGAGAGCTTCCCTTCGAGGGATTCGGCGGTCTTGATACGCTGCTCCACGGCGGCCACGACGAGCCCCGACTCGCTGAAGAACTCCTTCAGCCTGCGGGGAACACTTTCGGCAATCCTTGCGTAAACCGGCTGCAGGGAGCGGTACTGGTCCATCAGTTCCTGCGAGTGTATGTCCAGGACATTATTCGGCATAATGTGCAAAAATATGATTTTCCCGCCTTTTCTGCAAGCGCGCGAGGTAATTTGTACATACGCGGGATTATTCCTAACTTGCGGGAACAAAACATTCCTGAATATGAAAAAGACTTTTGCGATTATCTTCGCCGCCGCCGCGGCCGTCATTACGGCACTCGCCCAGCCCGCCCCCGGCAGTTTCGAACAAACCTGGAAGAAAGGTCCCGAATGGCTCCAGAATGCCGTCATATACCAGATTTACCCTTCCTCGTTCAAGGACTCCGACGGCAACGGCATAGGCGATATACCCGGAGTCATATCCAAGCTCGACTACATCTCCAGCCTCGGCGTAACTGCCATCTGGTTCAACCCTCTCTTCGTATCCGGCTGGATTGACGGAGGTTACGACGTCATCGACTTCTACCGGGTGGACCCCCGCTTCGGCACCAACAACGACCTCGTCGAACTTGTCCGCCTCGCGCACGAAAGGGGCATCAAGGTGATGCTGGACCTCGTTGCCGGGCACACCTCCGACAAGCACCCGTGGTTCCTGCAGAGCGCGGAAGACACCAACCTCCAGTACTCCGACTACTTCATCTGGAGCGACCGCCTGCCCGACGCCAAGGCCGAAAAGGATCTTGAAGAGATGCTGAAGGACCCTAACTATATGCAGAACCGCAACGGCAACTGGATGAAGAGCGAATACCCCCGGGCAAAGTACTATTACAAAAACTTTTACGCCTGCCAGCCCGCCCTGAACTACGGCTATGCCAACCCTGATCCCGACCACCCGTGGGAGCAGGGAGTGGATGCTCCGGGGCCTCGCGCCGTGCGCGCCGAACTCAAGAACATTCTCGCCTTCTGGTACTCGAAGGGGATTGACGGCTTCCGCGTCGACATGGCCCGCAGCCTCGTCAAGAACGACCCCGACAAGCGCGAAATAATGAATCTCTGGCGCGAAATCCGCGAATGGTCCGACGCCAACTATCCCGGACGCGTGCTTATGGCGGAATGGAACGACCCCAAGTACTGCCTTGCAGGCGGTTTCAACGTGGATATGAACCTCAACGGACAGCGCGCTGCCGCCCGCCGTATGTATTTCGACTTCAAGCACCAGGCCGACGGAGGCTGCTATTTCTCGCTTAACGGCGGCGCTCCCTCGGTGCGCGACCTTTACGGCAACCCCTGGCCCGAGGAAGAGATTGACCGCAAGACCACTCCTGCCGCGATGCTCAAACGCTTCTACGACCGCGTCACCGACGTTTTCGAGAATACCGGCGAGTGGGGATACTACGCCTCCATCACCGGCAACCACGACCATCTGCGTTTCAACACCGGCGAACGCAACGACCCTTCGCAGCTGAAGGCGATGATGACCTGGATAATGACGATGCCACTTCCCATACTTTACTACGGAGATGAAATTGGCATCCGCAGCCTTGTCGGACTTCCCTCCGTCGAGGGATCCAACCACAACGGCAAGGAGCGCGCCGGCGGACGCAGCCCGATGCAGTGGGATTCCTCGGCCAACGCGGGCTTCAGCACCTGCGCCCCCGAAAATATCTACATTCCCGTCTGCCCCGAATGGACTCCTGCTACCAGTTACAGCCAGTACCTTGAATGGAAGGCTGCCGGCTGCAAGCATCCCACCGCTTCCGGAGAGATAACCGTGGCCTCGCAGGAGGCCGACCCCGCGTCGCTGCTCAATTGGACCAAGGCCCTGATAGCCCTGAGGAAATCGACCCCCGCCTTCTGGGCGGATTCCTCCTTCAAGCCCGTTTTCAGCGAGGAGAACCCCTATCCTATGGTTTATATGCGCTCCGACGGCACTGATACCTACCTCGTGGCCATCAATCCTACCTCTGCAAAGAAGGCCCTTACCCTCGACGTGCCCTCTGCAGGCGCTCCTGCCGTGGTCATGAGCAACGGGAAGGCCTCTTTCAAGCTTTCCCGCAGGGGGGCGAAGCTCTCGATGGGGCCCGTCTCCGCATTGATTGTAAAGCTGTAGAATGACTGAATCCGGATTCGTTCCCCATCCTCTTGGGGAAGAAGATGCGCTTGACCTGCAGCTGGCGGGGGAGGTGAAAGCAGGCTTCCCCTCGCCGGCAGGCGACGTACACGAAAAGCTCAGTCTCACCAGCCTGCTTGTAAGGCATTCGGCTTCTACCTTCTTTTTCAGGGTTGACGGTACGTCTATGGTCGAGGCCGATATGGACGAGGGCGATATCATCATTGTCGACCGTGCCGTGGAGCCGTACAACGACTGCAAGGCCGTGTGCTTCATCGACGGCGAGTTCACCGTAAAAAAGGTGGAACTGCACGCCGGAGGGGCTCTGCTTCACCCCTGCAACTCCCGCTCCGGGAAATACAAGCCCATAGCCGTTGGCCCTGACAATCAGTTCCTTATCTGGGGCGTAGTGACCTGGGTGATAAAGAAGGTGTAATTTTGTTCGCGCTTGCCGACTGCAACAACTTTTTCGCCTCCTGCGAGAGGGTGTTCCGCCCCGAGCTCGACGGGCGTCCGGTCATAGTGCTGTCGAACAACGACGGCTGCGCCGTGGCGCGTTCCAACGAGGCCAAGGCGCTGGGTATCAAGATGGGCGACCCGTATTTCAAAATCCGGGGTCTTGCAGCGGCGCACGGGGTGGCTGTGTTCTCATCCAATTTCGCCCTGTACGGCGATATGTCGCGCCGGGTGCAGGAGGTCCTTCGGAGCTTCGCGCCGTCGGTGGAAGCGTATTCGATAGACGAGGCCTTTCTCGACCTCCGGGGGATGAAGGTCGAGGATTACGCCGCCTACGCCCGGGAGGTGTCGGCCGCCTGCAGGAGGCTTACCGCCATCCCCGTGTCGGTGGGCGTGGCGCCTACCAAAACACTGGCAAAAATCGCTTCGAAGCTGTGCAAGCAGTATCCGAAGCTGCGCGGAGGATGCTATCTGGGCCGCCCGCAGGACATTGAGAAAGTGCTTCGGAAGTTCCCGGTGTCGGATGTCTGGGGGATAGGCCGCCGGTCGCAGAAGAAGCTCGAGTCGATGTGCGTCACCACGGCCTGGGACTATGCCTCCCTTTCCGAGTCTACGGTGCGGATGATGTTCCGCCTGCCCGGCTGGAGGACATGGAAAGAGCTTCGAGGAGAGCCCTGCATAGAGTTCGAAGACCTGGTGGAGCCCCGGCAGTCTATCTGCGTATCGAGGAGCTTTACCGAAGAAATCAGGGAGCTCCCGCTGCTTTCGGAGCAGACGGCGAATTTTGCATCTTCGGCGGCTTCGAAGCTCCGCGAACAGGGCTCGGCGGTACGGGAAATGTGCGTGTTCGCCCTTACCAACCGGTTCAAATCGTCCGAGCCTCAGACTTTTGCAAGCAGTGTACGGGTCTTCCCCGACCCGACCGACGATTACCGCATCATACTTTCCGCCGTTTCTGCGGCAACAGCGGAGCTCTACAGGCCGGGATACGGCTACAAGAAGGCGGGAGTAGTATTCACGAAGCTCGAAGACAAGGCGGGAATAGTGCCCTCGCTTTTTGCCGACGGGGCTTTGCAGCTTCGCGAAAGCCGCCTCTCGGCTGCCCTCGACTCGATATCTGCGTCGTACGGCAGGGGCGCGGTGCGCTTCGGCACTCAGGGCGACGGTCACATACTCAGCAGCCGCGACCATCAGTCGCCGCATTACACCACCCTCTGGAGCGACTTGACGAAAGTGAAATAGAAGAAGATGTTTTGAGATGATTGCTCTCTTTTCTTACAGCGTCTTGCCGGTCTGTTTTTACGCCGTCATCAGTCACGTAGGCCCTCTACTACGCTCCTTCTTCCGTCGCAAAAACAACCTCGACAAATCCGCAATAATAAAATTTGACAACCATCTCAAAACATCTTCTTCGAAAAATCATTACCTTTGCATTTCTGACAGGATTTAGCGGATAATGGACGACGGATTGCTCTCGGAACTTGCAGGAAGACAGGAGTACAGTCAGGGGTTCGTGACGGACGTGGAACAATTCTATGTCCCGAAGGGCCTCGACGCCGACATTATACGCCGCATATCCGCCATCAAGCAGGAGCCCTCGTGGCTGCTTGATTTCCGCCTCGACGCTTTCGCCAAATGGCAGCGGATGAAGGAGCCCCATTGGGGGCATCTGAAACTTCCGCGCATTGATTATCAGGATATTATCTATTACGCAGCACCTAAGAAAGATAGCGACCGCCCCAAGGAGATAGACCCTGCCCTGATGGAGACTTTCGAGAAGCTGGGCATTCCCCTGAAAGAGCGTGAGGTGCTTGCCGGGGTGAAGGGCCGCGAGGTTGCGGTTGATGCAGTGTTCGACTCGGTGAGCGTTGCCACCACCTTCCGCAAGACTCTGGCCGACAAGGGGATAATATTCTGCTCTTTTTCGGAAGCGGTGCGCGACTACCCCGAGCTCGTTCGGAAGTATCTTGCCAGCGTGGTGCCTGCGGGCGACAATTTCTTCGCCGCCCTGAATTCCGCAGTCTTTTCCGACGGCTCGTTCTGCTACGTGCCCAAAGGCGTGGAATGCCCTATGGAGCTCAGCAGCTACTTCCGCATCAATGCGGCCGGCACCGGTCAGTTCGAACGCACTCTGATTGTCGCCGACGAAGGGGCGAAGCTAAGTTATATGGAGGGCTGCACGGCCCCAATGCGCGACGAGCACCAGCTGCACGCCGCGGTGGTGGAAATAGTAGTCGAGAAAGACGCAGACGTCAAGTATAGTACCGTCCAGAACTGGTATCCGGGCGACGCCGAGGGGCGCGGAGGCATCCTTAACCTCGTGACTAAGCGCGGCTTGTGCCGGGGCGAGGGTTCGCACCTGAGCTGGACCCAGGTCGAGACCGGCTCCGCCGTGACCTGGAAATATCCGTCCACCGTGCTTCTGGGCGACTACAGCTCGTCGGAGTTCTACAGCGTGGCGATGACCAACAACTACCAGCAGGCCGACACGGGCACCAAGATGATACACATAGGCCGGGGAACCCGCAGCCGCATCGTGTCGAAGGGCATATCCGCCGGCCACAGCGAGAACAGTTACAGGGGGCTCGTAAGGGTGAACCCGGGTGCTGCCGGAGCAAGGAACTTCTCGCAGTGCGACTCGCTCCTCATAGGTTCCGACTGCGGTGCGCACACCTTCCCCGTCATCGTGAACCGCTGCCCGCAGGCGGTGGTGGAGCATGAGGCTACGACTTCGAAAATAAGCGACGACCAGCTTTTCTACTGCGGCCAGAGAGGCATCTCTCCGGAGGATGCAACAGCCTTGATTGTAGGAGGTTACGCCAAAGAGGTGCTGAGCCGTCTGCCAATGGAGTTTGCAGTTGAGGCGCGCCGGCTGCTGAGCGTGTCGCTGGAGGGGGCTGTGGGATGAGCATCATAGAGGTCATATCTGCGCTTCTCGGCCTGTCCTGCGTCTTCCTTGCGGGGCGCGGGTCGAAGTACAATTTCTGGATAGGATACGCCTACAACGCCTTCCTCTTCATACTTTTCTGGCGCAGCCATCTTTACAGCGCGATGCTGCTCCAGCCCGTTTCGTTCGCAATCAATCTTTACGGGCACTGGCGCTGGACTCACCCCGGGCAGGAGGAGCTCAGCGCAGCTGATGGCAAGTCGCTGAAAATAGGAGCCTTGAGCAAGGCTCAGATTGGATGGCTGCTCTTTGGCGCCGCCGTGGCAGGAGCGCTCTGGGCCCTGGCGCTGAAGTGGCTGCCCCAGCGATGGCCCTCCGTTTTTGCACCGGACCCCCAGCCCTGGCTTGATTCGTACCTTCTGATGGCAACGCTGCTCGCGCAGCTTCTGAGCGCACGCAAATGCTGGGAGTGCTGGATAGTGTGGCTGGTTGTAAATGCAGCCAACATAGTGCTTTACATATCTTCCGGACTTTATGTTATGCCGCTTGTGAGCGCCCTGTACCTCGCCAACGGGGTGTGGTCGCTTGTAAGCTGGCTGAAAAAATACCGTCGCAATGAGTGATATATTATTGGAAATAAAGGGCCTGCGAGCCGGAATCGAGAGCCGCGAAATTCTGAAGGGGGTCGATTTCACCATCCGTCGCGGCGAGGTTCACGCCATAATGGGGCCCAACGGCGCCGGCAAATCGACGCTGAGCGCCGTACTGGCAGGCCGCCCCGACTATAAAGTTACGGCAGGTTCGGTGGAGTTCGACGGCCGCGACCTGCTTGCCATGGCCCCCGAGGAGCGCTCCTGGGAGGGTATATTCCTTAGTTTCCAGTATCCGGTGGAGATTCCGGGCGTGAGCATCAGCAACTTCATGAAGGCTGCGATGAACGCACGCCGCAAGGCAGCCGGCCTTCCGGAGCTCAAGCCCGCGGAGTTCCTTGCCCTTATGAAGGAAAAGATGGCTTTCGTGCAGATGAAGGGCGAATTTGCCCGGCGCGACGTCAACGCTGGCTTCTCGGGAGGCGAGAAAAAGCGCAACGAGATATTCCAGATGGCCATGCTCGAGCCGGTGCTGAGCATACTCGACGAGACCGACAGCGGCCTGGACGTGGATGCGCTGAGAATAGTTGCGGAAGGAGTGAACAGGCTCCGTACACCGCAGACCGCATCCATCGTAATCACCCATTACCAGCGGCTGCTGGAATACATAGTGCCCGACGTCGTGCACGTCCTGAAAGACGGCAGAATCGTCGCTACGGGCGGGGCGGAGCTGGTTCAGCAGATAGAAACCCAAGGGTATGACAGCATCGATGGATAGCGTATATGTCATAGGCCGCGATGCGGTGCCTTCATTGGTTCGCCTTGGCTCCGGAGAGTCGCTCAAGATGACTCTGGTGGTGCCGGAGGGCGAGTCGTGCAAGCTGGAGTTGGAAATCGAGCTTGACGGGCCGGGAGCCTCGCTCGACCTTGCCGGGGCGAGCATGAGCGGCGGTTCCGAGCAGGTGAATATAAAGGTTACGGTGCGTCACAACGTGCCCGGCTGCCGTTCGGAGCAGCTTTTCAAGAGCGTTGCCGGCGGGCAGGCGCGAGTGTCGTTCGACGGCCTAGTGTATGTGGCTCACGGAGCGGTCAGGACGGTAGCGCATCAGCAGAACCACTCTTTACTGCTTTCCGGGGAGGCTCTCGTGGAGTCGCGCCCCCAGCTCGAGATTTACGCCGACGACGTCGAGTGCTCGCACGGAGCCACCACCGGCTACCTCAATCCGGAGGAGCTCTTCTATATGCGCAGCCGCGGCATCCCTGAAGATGTGGCAAGGGCGATGCAGGTGGAGGCTTTCCTTGCGCCGGTGCTGTCAAGGGCCGGGGAGGGCGGGCAGTTGTAAGAAGCAGATTTGTCGAGGCCGTTTTTTTTGACTGAAGAAGTCGGGAAAGGACGATGAAGCTGAAGACGGTGGAAACAGAATGACAATACATACACATACAAAGGTAAACGCCGGCCTTCACGTCCTGCGCCGCAGGCCCGACGGCTACCACGACCTTGAAACCCTCTTCCTGCCCTGCCGCAGTTTCGGAGATATCCTTGAGATTCAGGAGGCGCCGCAGACCTCGCTGCAGTTGGTGATGGAGGGCGGCGCTCCGTCCTGGGACCCCGCCGCCGACCTCACGATGAAGGCCCTGAGGCTGCTGAAGGCCGATTTTCCGCACCTTCCGGAGTTCGCGCTAAGGCTTGAAAAGCACGCGCCGGTGGGAGCGGGTCTCGGCGGCGGCTCGGCAGATGCGGCGGCCGTGCTCCGTGCCGTCAACGATATGTGCGGCCTGGGCCTCGATAACTCCGCTCTTTCCTCGTATGCCGCAGCGCTCGGCTCCGACTGCGCCTTCTTCATTTACGATACGCCTATGTTCGGAAGCGGCAGGGGCGAAATTCTGAAGCCTTTCGATATCGACCTTTCCGGGTATGAACTGCGCGTTGCCGTCCCTTCCGGAGAAGCTGTCAGCACTGCCGAAGCCTACCGGGGAGTGAAGCCCCGGGAAGACCGCCCCGAACCCTTGCGTGAGAGCCTCCGAAGGCCGGTTTCAGAGTGGAAGGGAGTAGTAGTCAACGATTTCGAAGAAAGCATTTTCCCCTCGCATCCTGCCATAGCGGCTCTGAAAGAGCGTATGTATGCCGACGGTGCCGTTTACGCCTCTATGTCCGGCTCCGGCTCCGCCGTTTTCGGCCTTTTTGCGCGCTGAAAATAGCCAACATTTTGCGCAGAGCCGGTAAATCGGCCTAAAAAATTTTGCGCAGAATCGGTAAATAGCCAGAAAAAATTTTGCGCAAGGAGGGAAACTTGCTATATTTGCAACTACAGAAGATACACCGGATATGGAAGGGAGGATATTCAGGAGAAAGTTTTACGAGAAGATGCTCGCCTGGAAGCGGGATAATGACGGACGGACTGCACTTATGATCAAGGGGGCCAGACGAGTCGGCAAATCCACCATTGCAGAAGAATTCGCAAAAAATGAATATGAATCCTATGTCCTATTGGATTTCACTAAGGTAGGGCCAGAGATTCCGGCGCTCTTCGATGATGTATCCAACCTGGACAGAATTTTCCTGGCCTTGCAATTTTACTTCAACGTCACGCTGATTCCCCGCAAATCCGTCATTATACTTGATGAAATTCAGGAATGTCCCAAAGCACGCCAGGCCATCAAGGAACTTGTCAAAGACAATCGGTACGATTATATTGAAACCGATTCACTCATCAGCATACGACGAAAGACTCAGGGAATCCGGATTCCAAGCGAGGAAACTCGCCTGACAATGTATCCGATGGACTACGAAGAGTTCCGCTGGGCCCTTGGGGATGAAACCACTGTGCCGCTTCTTGCCCGTGCTTTCGCAGACAGACAAGCTCTTGGCGATGCGGCTCACTGCAAAATTATGCGAGACCTGCGTCTTTATATGCTGGTAGGAGGAATGCCTCAGGCAGTGAATACCTATCTTGATACGCAGAACCTGTCACTCGTGGATGCCGCAAAGCGTGAGATTCTCAACCTTTACGACGAAGACTTCTACAAGATAGACCCTACCGGTAAGGCGGCCAGTCTTTTCAAGGCAATTCCCGCCCAGCTATCCTCAAACGCGCACCGTTACCAGATTACTCCGGTTGTAGGAGAAGTGGAGAATACAGCTCTGTTGTCACTTCTGCACGAAATGGAGGAAAGCAAGACGGTGAATATCTCACATCATGTGGATGATCCCTACGTAGGCCTGCCTATGACAGACAAGTGGGATACCTTCAAGATGTATGTCGGCGACACCGGCCTCTTCGTCTCACTGGCTTTTGCCGACAAGGAGGTGACCGACAATATCATTTACCAAAAACTACTGTCCGACAAGTTTCCTGCAAATCTGGGTTATGTGTATGAGAACTTGATTGCCCAGATGCTCACTGCCACCGGTGACAAATTGTTCTACCATACTTTCCCGGATGAGAACAAGCATCTCTACGAGATTGATTTCATCCTTTCCCGAGCACAAAAGATAGACCCCATTGAGGTCAAATCATCCGGTTACAAGACACATAAATCACTGGATTCATTCTGCGAAAAGTATTCAGGCAGAATACGAAACCGCTACTTGATGTACACAAAGGACCTGAGAAAAGACGGCGAATTGATGATGGTTCCGGTGTATATGGCACCTTTCCTGTAAACATTTTTATTATAGAGACAAAGTCGAAAAAACATTGGCTGGATAAAGAAAAAAAACTACTTTTGTGAAGATGTTGAAAAGAAGGCCAATAAGTAACAATAACGAATACCTGAGCAACAGTATTGCACAGGCGCTGGTTTTTACGTCTGAGATTAACAGGGACTCCGGCAAGGACGTTACCCTTGACCTTTCCGATATTGGTGATATTAGTCCGGCTCTGGCGCTTTCTCTGATCGTTTATTGTTCCAAATGTGGTAAAAAGATTCAATTCGTTAACTCTGGCAACAAACGTGATTGCATTTTTTTAAACGAACAAGGGCTGAAACCAGACAATCTTCGCGGGAGTGCCTTCAAGGCTGTCTTGGAAGGTTTTGCGGATAAAACATTCACTCCAATCATCAGCTTTCCGGCCGATTTTGACAGCGATTATAAAGATATTGTTTCCTCGCTTGTGGAAGACCTTGTCATCCGGCAGTCTGGCATTAAGACCAATGTGGCTACAGGTATCAAGTATATCATAGAGGAAACACTTGACAATATTACAGAGCATTCCAGGACAGACAGAGGGTTCATTTTTGCACGAACAAATCCGGATAAGCATTATATTGACATCAGTATTGCTGACCGAGGCATAACCTTACTTGGAAGTTACAACACCCTGCCTGACAATGAGATATCCGACGACCTTGAAGCTATAAAAGCAGCCAATAGGGGTATTTCAAGCAAGAATTTACCTGAAGCAGAGAATCGCGGATACGGGATTTATACATCCAAGAAAATGATTATTGACGGATTGAAGGGCCAGTATATGATGATTTCCGGCAATGCCTGTTTCATGAAAGACAATCAATATGACAACTTTTTCTCTCTGCCTGAAGATTGTCGCTGGGAAGGGACTATAGTTTCTTTCCGGTTCTGCTACGATGTCCCTGATTTCAATTATATTAACTTTATTGAATAAGTTATGAGGACCATAGATATAACACAGATTTTGTCTCCAGATCTTAAATCAAGGGCTCGAGTCCACGATTTGAGGCTGTTCATTGAGAATAGCGGTGATAAAAACGTAGTGCTGGATTTCTCAAACGTGAAATTCGCAACCCGGAGTTTTATGGATGAATTCTACAATGTGTTCGTTAAGGAACCTGTCAAGAACTCCTTTACTGTTGCTCTCACAAATATCCCGGAGGACATAAATATTATGTTGGAGTCCGTGAGCAAGACCCAGACCAAGGCAAAAGTTATCCCGTCCACGTCGCGGACAAAAGTCTTCTCCTCCGTGGAAGAAGCCATCAGTTTTCTAAGTTCCTTTGCGCTCTGATGCTAATTACCTGAAACGGCTCCGCCGTTTTCGGCCTTTTTGCACGCTGAGGCGGCGTAAGTGCTTTCAAATCAAAAAAAATATCTATCTTTGCAGTCCGCCCTCGGGTAGGGCGAGGTTAATTATTAATAACAAACAGATTCGCAATGGCTGTTAAAATTCGTTTACAGCGCCACGGAAAGAAGAATTTCGCATTCTTCCACATTGTAGTGGCAGACGCCCGCGCCCCGCGCGACGGTCGTTACATCGAGCAGCTCGGCTCGTACAACCCCAACACCAATCCTGCCCGGATTTCGCTCAATTTCGAGCGTGCTCTCGCTTGGGTGAAGATGGGTGCCGAACCGACTCTCACCGCACGCCGCATCCTCTCCTATGAGGGTGTCCTTCTCCGTCACCACCTCGACGGAGGCGTTGCCAAGGGTGCTCTGACTCCCGAGGCCGCCGACCAGAAGTGGAACGACTGGAAGGCCGGCAGGGATGCCAAGGTAGAGGCCAAGAAGACCGGTCTCAAGAACGCCGCCATCGAGGCCCGCAAGGCTGCGAAGGCAGAGGAGTCCAAGGTCAACGAAGCCCGCGCCGAGGCCATAGCCCGCAAGGCTGCCGAACTCGCTGCCGCAAAGGCCGCCGAGGAAGCTGCAGCCGCCGCAGCTGAGACTCCCGCCGAAGAGGCCGCCGCAGAAGAAGCTCCCGCAGAAGCATAATCTGCTTGGCGGATGCTTTCAGCAGCAAAAATCCTGAAGTCCAACGGTACCGAGGGCGACATCCTAATCGGATTCGTCAACGCTGATATCGAAGATTTCAAAACTACGGAACCGGTATTCGTCGAATTCGACGGGCTGCCGGTTCCTTTTTTCATTGATTCCATCACGCCGAAGGGAACTTCGCGCGCCATAGTTCATCTCGACGGGGTTGACTGCCTTCGAGATGCAGAGGAGCTGTGCGGCAAGTTCATCTGCTTCGACTCGGCAGATGACGATTCCTCTGAAAACGAGGACTTTACAGGCTGGACTCTCTACGACCGCGAGCGCCTCGTCGGCATTGTCGACGGCCTTGAAGATATCCCCGGTAACCCGTGCCTTAGCGTAGCCGGCGTCCTCGTCCCGCTGCACGAAGACCTCATCCTCTCCGCCGACCCCGGGACCCGCACCATAATCTTCGACCTTCCCGAAGGACTGGTCTGATTGCCGGTGGCATCAGGCCAGTTCGACCTATAAATTCAGGGCAACTTTCTTCAGGGGCTCATTTTAGAATCCGGCCGCTTGAAAACAACCCTGTAATCGCTTGTCCTAATCTGTTTGAAAAGACTGAATTTGTTTCAAGAATTCATCCGGTGTAACCACTATGGAATTCTTGGGAAAATGCCGGATATTGCCAGTAACCAGAAAAGCGTCATCCTTAGATAATGCCACCTCATAGAAAACTATATCTGTCTGATCGAGGAACGTCTCATCCGAGTGTATCCTTTCCGCAGCAATCCCATTCTCCTGTATCTGGCGGATGGTGGTATCTACAAGGTTCTTCGGGAGATGAAACTTATCCCGGTGGAGGACTTCCGTGTACTCCTTAAGAATCTCTTTGTTACTGAAATTCCCGCCCGTTTGTAACGTGTTTTGATCAAATCGCCCAAATAATGGTCCCAAGTCATGTTTTTTTTTGCTTTGGGACTTGTTTTATTGGTAAATAATAGATATATTTGTATCTATGTTTTAGCGATGGTGTTATGTCAGAAAAACGAGTTGTGAGAATCACGAACAAGAAGACCGGAACGGTTTATCTCTACGAGGACAG
>JAFSVP010000180.1 GCA_017444905.1 Bacteroidales bacterium | reverse complement strand
CCCCGCCATCTGGGAGGAGAAGGCAAAGGATCTCGCCGGACGCTTCATCAAGAACTTCCACAAGTACGAGAGCAACGAGGCCGGCAAGGCCTTGGTTAAAGCTGGTCCCCAGCTTTAACCAAGGTCTTCGACCTACTTTATAGTTACATATCTTATGAAAAAATTAATCCTTATCGCAGTTGCCGTTCTCGGATTCTCAGCAGCGGCCAATGCACAGCTCTACCTCGGAGGTACGGCAATGATTAACGCCAACGGCGCCGCCCAGACTTCCACCATCCAGATTCTCCCCGAAATCGGGTACAACATCAACAAGCACTGGGCAGTCGGCGGCTCCATCGGTATTGTCAGCCGCAGGACAGGAACCGTCACCGGCACCAACTTCCAGTTCGCTCCCTATGCCCGTTACAACTGGCTGCAGCTCGGCCCCGTCCGCCTCTTCGCCGACCTCCAGTTCGCTATCGCTGCCGGCGGCGGCGGAACCACTTGGGATATTGGAGCTTACCCCGGCATCGCTTTCGCGGCCACGAAGCACGTCACCTTCCTTTCCCGCATCGGTGCTCTCTCCTACAACAGCGGCGGCACCTTCAGTGCAGGTGTTGACCTCAGCGCCCTCGCCATCGGCGTTTACTACGCATTCTAAGGACTGCACTACGAAAGGAATCAGATAAAAAAGGCCGGGCCGTCAAGGGTGCCGGCCTTTTTTTGTATATTTGCAGGCGTATGAAAGTTTATGAAATCTGCAACGCCATAGAGCGTACCGCGCCCCTGCGTCTCCAGGACGAGTGGGACAACTCCGGGCTTCAGGCCGGGCTTCCGGGAGCGGAAGTCGGCTGCGTGCTCGTCTGCCTCGACATTACCGAAGACATAGTGGAAGAAGCAGCATCGAAGGGATGCAATATGATAGTGTCGCACCACCCCCTGATTTTCAAGCCCCTGCGGCAGGTCTGCGGCCTCACTTACCAGCAGCGCTGCGTGGCAAGGGCCCTGGCGCTCGGCATAGCCATCTATTCCGCCCACACCAGCCTCGACAACGCAAGGGGCGGCGTCAATTTCAGGATTGCCGACATCATCGGCCTGCAAGAGCTTGAATGGCTCAGCCCCCGCTCCGGCGAAGACGCCGGCTCCGGGCTCATAGGCAATCTGCCAGAGCCCGTGGAAGACAGGGCCTTCATCGGCAGGCTCGCCTCCCTGTTCGGAGTGCAGTGCATAAGACACGGGGCCTGCAGCGGCAAAGCCATACGCAGGGTGGCGCTCTGCGGCGGAGCCGGAGCCTTCCTTATGAAGGATGCCATACGCCAGGGAGCCGACTGCTTCGTCTCAGGCGAGTTCCACTACCACGACTACTTCGAAACCGACGGCCAGCTCCTTGCCGAGCTGGGCCACTACCAGAGCGAAAAATTTACCGTGGACCTGCTCCGCGAGCTTCTCCTGCAGGCCTTCCCCGGGCTGAAGGTTATCACGACATCCATCGACACCAACCCTATCTGCTATGGTATCAGATAAATACGAGGAACAATATATAGTCCCCTGTTATTTCATCGACTGCAACGACCGCCTGCGTCCTTCGTCGTTCTTCGACATAGCCCAGGAGCTGGCCGTACGCGGTTCCTGCCAGCTCGGAGTGCCGGATAACGTGCTGCACGAGCGGGGGTTGTGCTGGATACTGCTGCGCAACGCGGTGCATTTCGACTATCTGCCGAAAATTGAAGAAAAAGTGACCCTGCAGACCTGGCACAGCGGAATCCGCGGGCCCCTCAGCACGAGGGAGTACCGCGTTCTGAACTCCGCGGGCGAGATAATAATAAAGGCAACCAGTTCATGGGCGCTCATGAATATGGAAGCGCGCTCGCTGGCAAAGCCCGGACGCATCTTCGACATAATGTCGCCCGAGCCGCAATGCCCCGAGCGGGCCCTGCTGCCCGACGCACCCAAGATTATCGTCCCTGCAGACTGCGTGGCAGAAGAGGCCGGAGTGCACCTGGTGAACTACTCCGACCTCGACTATAACCACCACGCAAACAACGGCAAATATCCCCACTGGGCGATGGACTGCCTGCCGGCGGAAGTAACTACCTCACGGCGCGTTACCGATTTCTACTTCAACTACAACCGCGAAGTCCGCCTGGGCGAAGCCGTACAGCTCCTTCGCGCCCAGGGCCCCGACGGCGCCTGGTACGTCGAAGGCCTCGTGGACGGCCTCCAGAGCTTTATCTGCAAAATCATTTTAGCTTAGCGCTCCTGCAGCGTGAAGCTGACAGGAGTGTAGTAGTCGTACCAGCTGCGGAGGTCCAGGGTAATGGCCGACTGGTCATAGACATTACGGAGCTTCTCGCCGAATCCGAAGCGGTTGTGCTCCAAGCATATTCCGGGCTTGAAGTCCGTCTAAATAGCTGCATTTTGTCAGGACAGCCCGTAGGCAAGCCATTTCCTTGCGAATGCGTCTGCCTCCTGCTCTTTCCGGGCATACGCAGGGTCTGAAGACAGGAATCCAGATTCTTCTATGAAAATATCCTTCTTGCCGTGAAGCAGGATGTGTCCGGTCTCATGAAGGACAGTATAGGCCAAGTTGTCGTAGCTGTCCTGAGAGTTCAGCAGCTGGATGCAGGGATGTCCATGTATCCAGCGTGTAGCACCTTTAATAGGCACTGAAGAGAGTGGCTCAGTGTATATTATCTTGACACCGGCATCGAAAAAAACGGCCTTGACTGCGTCAAGAACATCACTTTGAGGATAGGCAAGCAAAAGTGACAACGATGGGAGAATCTGCTTCAATTTCTTAGGGTTATAATCGTTAACCATCTTTATCCCCTGTGCCTGTATCTCTCCTCTCCTGAGCCAGGCGGAAAGAGCGTAAGGGTTGACCGATGACTCAATGGATATTCGGAAAGCGACCTTGAGCTTTTGATTGAAATAATAGTTTCTCCACGCAGAGGGTGATGCCACGCTGAAAAAACGCAGTAAGTCGTCTGCCTGCACGCATGAATTATCTTTAACTGCAAGCCATTTGTTACCAAGCATCTCATCGACCGGAAGCATCTTGAGCCATTCATTTCCGGATTCTTCAAGGCTTGAGTAGTAATCAATCCTGGCCCTCCATTCATCATATTGCCATTGCCATTTGAGCAAAACACCTGCGTCCATTCCCGTTATAATCTCAATGGCAAGCGCCATCGACGGTGAGATGGATGATTCACAGGTTATAACGTCCAGAATGAACTGTTCCGTTTTGTCCGCCCTTGCAGCAAACTCTTTGACAGACATCCCCAGCTCCAGAAGCTTCTCCTGAAGCACCTTGCCCGGATGGGGCACTGGAATGATAGTAGTCTTATTATCAATCATTTCCCGTGGTAGTTGACGATTTCAATTATTACAACCTTATCCTTTGGCACATATCTGAACACCAGTCTGTACGGATGGTCCAAATCACAGGCCCATTCTCCGGATCTGTCTTCTCTGAGCGGATGGAAATGGCCGGGAAAAGCCCACAACTGTTTAGTGTTTTCAGCTGCTTTGAGCGTTTGAATGCGGATACGTATCAATTCTGCTCTGCGGGAACCATAAACTCTTTCAAGTTCTCCTTGTTTTTCATAGGCTGATTGTAACCGCATATCCTCAAACTGCACTTCCATCACAATTCCATTTGCAACAAAGATAGCAATATTTTAATTAAAATGAAACACTAATCAAAATAATACTATTAGTAGCCACTTATGGCACAAAAAAGGCAATTTCTCCCGCTAGCGCTTTTCGGGGCGCATTTTGGCGTACTTGAGGAGAAGGAGCTTCTCGCCGAAGAGGTCGAACTTGACTCGGGCCTTGAGTTCGGGGACCTTGCCGGTGATTTCGAGGATTTCGCCGAATCCGAAACGGTTGTGCTCCACGCGCATTCCGGTCTTGAAATCCGTCATAGGGGACGCCACGAAGTTGGGGTCTGCCGGGAGCAGGGGATTGTCGGAGGACGCCGCAGAAGACACTCTGGAAGGCAAAACTGAAGAAGACCCGGAAGACCTCATCCCTCCGGATGCAGGGAACCTTGTCGTTCCTCCGCCTGCCGGAGACTTTGAGGCGCCGCCTGCAAAGAATCCGCCAGGGCGGCCATAGCCCTCCTGCAAAGGGCCGCCTGAGACTCCCCTTCCGCCATTCTGGAAACGACCTTCTGAAGGCACCCGGCCAGCGCCGTACGCAGCCGCAGGTCTTCCTGCGAAAGAGCCGCCGAAAGAGGCTTCGCGCCCGAAGGAAGAAGCTCCGGGAACCTCCCTTCCTATTCTGGAATCCAGGTACTTGGGGTCAATCTCACGGAGGAATCGCGATACGGGATAAGACTCGTGGCGTCCGTTGCGCATCCGCGTGACGGCGTACGAAAGCGTGACAGTCCTGCAGGCCCGCGTCACCGCGACGTAGAAAAGCCGCCTTTCCTCCTCCAGCTCGGCAGGGTTCGACAGGGCCGTCTGCCCCGGGAAAAGATTGTCTTCCATCCCTGCCACAAACACGTGCGGAAACTCCAGGCCCTTGGCGCTGTGGACCGTCATCAGGGCCACTTTGTTGTCGCCGTCTTCCTCCCTCTCTTCGGAAGCGTCCACGTTGCTGAGGAGCGCTACGTTTTCAAGGAACTCCGGAAGGGTGAAGACCTGGGCCGAAGGGTCGCCGCCGGCCTCTTCCACCTCTTCCTCCCTCTCCTCTTCGAAGGATGCGACGGAGTTGATGAGTTCTTCGACATTGGCGAAGCGGGCCTGCCCCTCGATGGAGAGGTCGCTCTGGTAAAAGGCATAGAGTCCGCTCTTTTCAGCTATGGAGCGAGCCAGAACGAAGGCTCCGGTACCCGGTACCTCCTTCGAGAAGCCGCCTATCATCTCGCAGAAAGCGCGGATTTTCAGCATCGCCGCAGGCCTGAGGCCGAACTCAACGGCATCTTCAAGGCAGGCCGCCTTGTACAGAGGCACGCTGCGCGAAAGGGCAAGGGCTTCGAGGGCTTTGAGGGAGGTGTCGCCTATGCCGCGGGCAGGCTTGTTCACCGTACACTTGAAGGATTCGTCGTCGAAAGGATTGACGGCGAGCTTGAAGTAGGCCATCAGGTCCTTCACCTCGGCGCGTTCGAAGAAGGAATTGCCGGAATAGACGCGGTACGGAATGTTGCGGCGGCGCAGCTGCTCCTCGAGCACGCGCGACTGCGAGTTGGTCCTGTAGAGGATGGCGAAGTCGCGGTAGGAGGCGGCGTCTTTCCGCATACGGGACTGTATGCCGGAGACTATCTCGACGGCCTCTTCCTGCTCGGAGTAGGCCTTGATGACGTGTATCTTCTCGCCTTCGGCACTCTCGGAATAGCATTTCTTGGGGATGCGGCCCGCGTTGTGCTCAATTATGGAGTTGGCAGCGTCCACGATGGTGCGGGTGCTGCGGTAGTTGCGTTCGAGCCGGAAGAAGCGGCAGTCGGGATAATCCTTCTTGAAATTGAGGATATTCTGTATCTGGGCGCCCCGGAAGGCGTAGTTTGACTGCGAATCGTCGCCCACCACGCAGATGTTGCGGTGAGGCGCGGCCAGCGTCTTGATTATCAGGTACTGGGCGTAGTTCGTATCCTGGTACTCGTCAACGAGAATATGAGTGAAACGGCCGGAAATCTCGGCGCAGGCATCGGGAAAGCCGCGCAGCAGCTGGTTCATGTTCACGAGGATGTCGTCGAAGTCCATCACGCCCGACATCTTCATCTTCGCCTGGTAGCGGGCGTAAACGTCGGCGAGACGGGGCTGCTTGCGGCGCAGGTCGCCCTGCTGCAGGTTGCGGTCAGCCTTGTATGCGCTCACCGTGACGAGCGAGTTCTTGGCCGATGAGATGCGCGAGAGCACCTCTTTGGGCTTATAGACGGCGTCGTCGAGCTCCATTTCCTTAATTACGGCCTTCACGGCAGAGACAGAATCGGACTGGTCGTAAATGGTAAAGTCTGCAGGATAGCCCAGAAGCTCCGCATAATTGCGAAGGAAACGTATGAACACCGAGTGGAAAGTGCCCATAACCAGCCTGCGGGCCTTGTAGGAGCCCACCATAGAGGCGATACGGTCCTTCATCTCGCCCGCCGCCTTCTTGGTAAAGGTAAGGGCCAGCACGCGCGAAGGCTCGCAGCCGTGGTCAAGGAGATTCGCTATCCTGCTCGTGAGTACGCGGGTCTTGCCGGAGCCGGCGCCCGCAATAATCAGGGACGGTCCGTCGAGGCTGGCGACCGCTTCCCTCTGTTCCTCATTCAATGCCTCGAAGATTGCCCGCACATTGTTGTCCATAGTGGCGCTAAATTACAAAAAAAAGTGGTATCTTCGCAAGCTCAATGCAAATTCATCAAACTATTTGTAATAATGTCTGAAAACATCGTTCTGAAACAAGGCCTTGACGTTCCCGTAAGCGGGAGTGCCTGCCTTCGTGTCGGCAAATCGATGCTTCCTCCTGTCGTCGCGGTATGTCCCGGCGACTTCAAGGGCCTGCTTCCCAGGCTGCTTGTCAAGGAGGGCGACCGCGTCCTCTGCGGCTCGCCGGTCATCGCCGACAAGAAAAATCCCGACATTCTGCTGCCAGCTCCCGCAAGCGGCACCGTGGAATCGGTGGTGAGGGGCGAAAAGCGCAAGCTGCTCGCAGTGCTCATCCGGACCGACGACAGGCAGGAATATGCCCCCCTGAGCTTCGGCGCACTTCCCGACGAAGCTTCGGTCAAGGCGGCCCTGCTCTCGTCCGGACTCTGGCCCTTCATCGTACAGCGCCCCTACGGAATCATCGCCGACCCTGCGGTCACGCCGTCCGCCATTTACGTCTCGGCGTTCAACACCGCTCCGCTCGCAGCCGACACCGAGTTCACCCTCGGAACCGAGCTTGCAGCCATCCAGAAGGGTATCGACGCCCTCTCGAAGATTGCTCCAGTGCACGTGGGAGTGGACGCTTCGCTGGGAGAAGGCTCCGCTTTCCTCAGGCTCACCGGCTGCACGCTTCACGGCTTCAAGGGCAAGCACCCCGCCGGCAACGTGGGAGTGCAAATCAGCCACATCCGCCCCATAGGCAAGGGTGACACCGTATGGACTCTGCCCCTGTTCGGAGTAGCGGCCATAGGCAAGAGCATCCTCAAGGGCAGGCTCGAGCTGCGCCGCAAAGTCGCAGTGTGCGGCCCCGCCGCCATCGAGCCCTCTTACGCCGAGACTATCCCCGGCACGCCCGTCAGCGAGTTCGCGGCCTGGTACGGCAATTCCGCAGACGAGCTCCGCTTCGTGAGCGGTGACCTTCTTTCCGGACGCAACGCCGGCATCGGCGGCTTCCTCGGCTGGGCCGACGACCAGCTTTCGCTCATCCGCGAAGGCGTCGAGTCCGAGCTCCTCGGCTGGATACGCCCCCTGCGCCTCGCCCAGTTCAGCACCGACCGCAGCTACTTCAGCTGGCTCATGCCCTGGAGGCGCTACGACATGGACACCAACCTCCACGGCGGCAAGCGTGCATTCCTGATGAACGAGTCATATTATAAAAAGGTACTGCCCATAGACATCTTCCCCGTGAGCCTCGCCAAGGCCTGCCTTGCCGGCGACATCGAGAAGATGGAGAAGTTCGGCATCTACGAAGTGCTCCCATGCGACCTCGCCACATGTGAGTTCGTCGACCCGAGCAAGAACGACATACAGGAAATCATAGCTAAGGGCATTGACCTTATGCTCAAAGAAATGGCTTGAAAGATATGAACAAGGTTTTTGAAAAGGGCGGAAAGCTGTCGTGGCTGCACAGCACCGCCGACGCTTTTGAGACATTCCTCCACGTGCCCGGCACCGTAACCCGGAGCGGGGCCCACGTACGCGACGCAATCGACCTCAAGAGGCTTCTCATCCTCGTGGTGTTCGCAGCCGCTCCCGCCGCACTCTTCGGAATGTGGAACGTGGGCTATCAGCACGGACTCGCGATGGGGCAGACCGGCGTCCACATCCTCGAATACTTCTGGTTCGGCTTCCTCAGGGTACTTCCCCTCTACGTAGTATCCTATGCGGTAGGCCTCGCCATCGAATTCGCTTCCTGCCAGATACGCGGCGAGGAGGTCAGCGAGGGCTACCTCGTCAGCGGATTCTTCATCCCCCTCATCGTCCCCGTCGACATTCCCCTGTGGATGCTCGCAGTGGCCGTTGCCTTCGCCGTCATCTTCGGCAAGGAGGTATTCGGAGGCACCGGAATGAATATCTGGAACCCTGCGCTCCTTACGCGCGCGTTCCTCTTCTTCTCGTACCCCAACTATATGTCCGGCTCGCAGTGCTGGATAGCCTTCAAAAAGGGCGAGACCGCAGTGGCCGACGCCTTCACCGGAGCCACCCCGCTCGCACTTGACGGCCCCGCACAGTACGGGACCGGCTTCTGGGACCTCTTCATAGGCACAGTCCCCGGCTCGGTGGGCGAGACCTCCGTCATCGCCATCCTGCTCGGAGCCGTCCTTCTGCTCTGGACGGGCATCGCAAGCT
>JAFSVP010000179.1 GCA_017444905.1 Bacteroidales bacterium | reverse complement strand
TTCTTCAGATTGTTTACCCTTGCTCCCTTGACCAGCATAGATTGCAAATTTACTAATTTATTGATAATTTTGTAAGTCAAGAAAAGATTAGAATAATGGGACGCACACTCCGCATAACCGCCGTTCTTGCCCTGCTCGCATTCAGGGCCCTTCCTTCCCCGGCCCAGACCGACATATTCGCCGGATACGACTTCGGCTCCGACAGGAAAAGCGTCACGGCCACGCTCTCCGGCTTCTACAACGACCTCTGCGGAGATACCTACTTCAGGGCCTCCTACGGCTTCAGGCCCGATCCGTTCAGCCTCAACCGGGGCAGCCTCGAAATCAGGCGCGACCTCAATTTCTGGCGTGGCGTGCAGTACTCTCCCTTCTGGGATTTCATGCGCAGATTAAACATTGCCGTAGGCTTCGACGGCCACCTCAACCTTGACAACTGCAACTTCCTCGCAGGTCTGGATTTCGACATTCTCTCCGGCGGGCAGACCCTGAAAGCAGGCGTTTACTACAAGACTTTCAACGGGGGTGCAGCAAGTTCCATCCCCGTTTATGCCGAGCTTTTCTGGGTTTTCCGCGACATTTTCTTCCTTAACGGACTCACCTTCCGCGGCAGCGCCGAAGCCTGGGGCGAAGACATAAGCTACTGGTACGGGAGCGACGACCCTTTCGAAAGCGGAAAGGCCAGGTTCGCCGCCCTCATACGCCCGCAGCTCTGGTATTCCTTCGGCTTCCTGAACCTTCCTTCGCTGAGCATCGGAGGCGAGGTTGAGATGGGCATCAACTATCTGGGCGTAAAGGGCTTCCGCTGCAGGCCGAGGGCCGCGCTGCGCTGGGAATTCTAGCTTCACCGGCCGGCCTCATCCCTCAGTGCACGAAACACAGGCTCCGGACGCCGGCCCGACTCTCCGCCGCTTATGGACAAAGGGCTATACATACAGGTACTGCTTCCGCTGCGGCTCTCGTGGACGCCCTGGTACCTTTGCCCTGACAGCGCAATAAAAAGAGGCGACAGAGTCAGCGTCTTTTTCGCCCGCAGGCAATACACTGGCACGGTCGTGCGCACCGCCCCGTCGCCGGAAGGCGTCGAGCCTTCCAAAGTCCGCCCCATAGTCAAGGCGGAGCGTTCCATTCCGCCGGTCTCCGAAGAAGAGCTTGAATTCTGGGATTTCCTTGCCGCCTATTACCTGTGTACCCCGGGCGAGGTTTACAAGACCGCCTGCCCCGCCGTCAGGACCAAAGGGGAACAGGGCGCAGCCAATCTGCTCGAGAGGCTGCGCAGCCGCCTTGCCATACGCGAGGAGGCCCTTACAAAGAAGCACAGGCCGAATGTCACCGCAAGGCTCGAAGCCGAGCGTAACGCCATCGCAGTTCAGATTGCGGAGGTGGAAAAGTCGCTCTCTGCAGCTATTGACGGCCCGGGCGCCCGCAAAAGAGCGTATGCAGCGCCCAAGCCCGAACTCCTGTGGGGCGGCGGACGCGAAGAAAAGTATATTGAACTTTGCCGCGAGGCTCTCTCGCAGGGGCTCAACGCACTCGTTCTCGTTCCGGAAATCGCTGCCGGAGAGATGCTCGTCAGGCGCTTCGAAGAAGCCTTTCCCGGTCAGGCCTGCAGGGTTGACTCAAGCCTCGGGCCGGGCCGCAGGCACAGGATAGAAGCCGACCTCCGTTCCTTCGGGGCACAGGTGATAATCGGCACCCGCAGCGCCCTGTTCCTCCCCTTCAGCAGGCTGGGGCTCATAATCGTCGAAGACGAGCAGGATATTTTCTACAAGCAGCACGAGCACGCCCCGCGTTACAACGCCCGCGACGCAGCAGTGATGCTGGCCCGCATCCACGGCGCACGCATTGTGCTCGGCACCCCGTCCCCCTCGCTGGAATCGCTCTTCAACACCGAGGCCGGGAAATACAAGCTGAGCCGCACTCCCGTCCAATACTGTCCGCTTGAAATCATTGACATACAGGCAGAAAGAAAGAAAAACGGAATGAAGGGAGCCTTCTCGAGAAAGCTCCTCGCAGGCCTTTTCCGCGCCGGCGGCAGGATTGCGCTCGTGCGCGGATGGGAAAAGGAGGGCGTGCTTCTCGAAGCCGCATCAGCCTTGCTTCCCGGGCGCGAAGTACGCTGCCTCAGTTTCCAGGAGGCCAGGATGGAAGGCCTTGAGGATTACGCCGCAGTCGCGGTGATGCAGGCAGACTTCCTGCTTGCGAAAGACGATTTCAGGGCCGACGAGCACGCCCACCAGACCATATCCCTGCTGCGCGAGCTGTGCTGCGGCACCCTTTATATCCAGACTGAACGCTCCTCACACCCGGTATTCACCGAGGCCGACACCCTATACCGCAAGCTCCTTGATGAGAGGCGCGAGTTCGGAATGCCTCCTTACACCCGCATAGTGGAGCTGAAGACCGGTGGCGACACCCGCCGCATTATCCTGAAGCCTGGCCCCGGTATGGCTGCCGAAAAGGCCTCCATACTCTCGAAGGCTCTTGCCGCCGAGCCCCGCGTACACACTGTAATAGACGTTGACCCGATATGAAGATTATAATAATAGGAGCCGGCCCGGGCGGCTGCGACACTGCGGTTGAAGCCGCATCCCGCGGAATCGAAACTATACTCATCAACGGAGGAAAGCTCGGAGGCACCTGCCTCAACGAGGGCTGCATTCCCACAAAGACGCTCTGCGCTCTCGACTCTCCCGACCCCGGTCGCAAGGAGGCCGTAATTTCACGCCTTCACTCCGGCATCGAGACTTTGCTCCGGCACAAGCTCATCACAACAGTAAACGGAAAGGCAAGGCTGCTAAGCCCCACAAGCGTTGAAGTTGAAGGAGTCAGCTATTCCGCCGACGCCCTGATCATAGCCACCGGCTCGGTGAGCGCAAGCCTCCCTGTAAGCGGAGCGGAGCTCGCTTTCGACTCCTCGAAGATGCTTGAAAGCGACGAAGTGCCCTCCAGACTCTGCGTCATAGGCGGAGGAGTGATAGGCTTGGAGTTCGCTTCCATCTACAAGCGCTTCGGTTCGGAAGTGACCGTCCTCGAATACTGCCCCAACATACTCCCCCGCTTCGACACCGGCCTTTCCAAGCGCCTCAAGGCCTCGCTTGCAAGAAGGGGCATCAAGATAGAGACCTCCGCCGAAGTCACAGCCATTTCGGAGCAGTCGGTTAGTTTCACAAAGAAGGGCGCCTCGTTCGAAGTTCCCGCCGACCGCGTGCTTATGGCAGTAGGCCGCAGGCCCGCTCTCGGCAGCCTGAACCTGGACAAACTCGGCATAGCATACACGCCCAAAGGTATCACGGTTGACAGTGAAATGCGCACCAGCGTACCGGGAATCTACGCCATAGGCGACATTACCGGAGGGATGATGCTGGCCCACACCGCCACTGCCCAGGGCCGGAAAGCCCTCGACGCCATCTGCGGAATCCCCTGCACCATAGATATGGAAACGGTGCCTTCAACCGTATTCACGACACCCGAAGCCGCATCCGCCGGACTCTCGGAAGAGGCCTGCGAAGGCAGGGAAATCATCACTGGCAAGGCCTCCTACGCCGCAAACGGCAAGGCTGTAGCCTCTGCCTGCGACGAAGGCTGGTGCAAGGTAATAGCCGAGGCCGGCACGGGAAGAATACTCGGAGTTCACATTCTCGGAGCGCACGCCGCCGACCTCATCCACGAAGCGGCGGTGCTCATATCGCTTGGCGCTACGCTGAAGCAGGCCTGCGGCATAATCCACGCCCACCCCACGCTGAGCGAGGTGCTCGCGGCTGCACTGCGCGACTGCGCTTCAAAACTCTGAAAAAAGGCCCGGAAACAGGCTACAGGCGCCCGTCGACGATGTCGCGGGGCATAATGCCCTTGACGTCGTAAATCACGTGGTTCTCTTTAAGGAGATTGTCCATATCGACCTCGTGCTTGCGGAACTCGCTGTGGCCCACGGCCACCACGGCCGCATCGAACGGACCTTCCGGGAGCGTGCTTACTATGTCGATGCCGTACTCCTTCTTCACCACCTCGGGGTTTGCCCAGGGGTCGTAAACGGTAATATTGACGTTGAACTCCCTGAGGGCGCGGTAAATGTCGATGATGCGGGTATTGCGCACGTCGGGGCAGTTCTCCTTGAAGGTGAAGCCCAGGATGATGACGTCCGAGTTCAGCACCTGTATGCCCTTCTTGAGCATCAGCTTCACGGTCTGCTCGGCAACGTATGAGCCCATTCCGTCATTCATGCGGCGGCCCGCCAGGATGATTTCAGGATTGTACCCCAGCCTCTGGGCGCACTGGGCGAGGTAATAAGGGTCCACGGATATGCAGTGGCCTCCCACGAGCCCCGGATTCATCTTTATGAAGTTCCACTTGGTGCCGGCAGCCTCGAGCACGTCGAGGGTATCAATGCCCATAAGGGTAAAAATCTTCGAAAGCTCGTTCACGAAGGCGATGTTGATGTCGCGCTGGCTGTTCTCGATGACCTTCGCCGCCTCGGCCACCTTTATGGAGGGAGCCTTGTGCGTGCCGCCGGTCAGGACGGTATTGTACACCTTGTCAACGAAATCGGCGGTTTCGGGAGTGGAGCCGGAGGTTATCTTCTTGATTTTCTCTACCGTGTGCTCCTTGTCGCCGGGGTTGATTCGCTCCGGAGAATAGCCGGCGAAGAAATCGGTATTGAACTTCAGCCCCGACACTCGCTCAATCTCGGGTATGCAGTCCTCTTCGGTGACGCCGGGATAGACGGTCGATTCATATACCACCACGTCGCCCTTCGAAATGACGGTGCCCACGGTGCGGGATGCGCCTATGAGGGGCTTGAGGTCGGGGTTGTTGTTGCGGTCGACGGGCGTAGGCACGGCCACGACGTAGAAATTGCAGCCGCGGATTTTTTCAATGTCGGAAGTACATACGAAGCCGTACTTGTGCAAAGCCTCGCCCAGCAGGGCGTCGGAGACTTCGAGCGTGGCGTCGTGCCCCGCCATAAGCGCCTTTACGCGCGCCTCGTTGGTATCGAACCCGATTGTGGGGAATCTGGTCGAGAAAAGCCTTGCCAGCGGGAGCCCGACATATCCGAGCCCTATCACGCAAATTTTTACATTATCCATATTAATTGCAAATATAATTCATTTTTTCAAGCGAATTGCATATTTTTGCATTAAGAAGCTACAGCTTCTAAAAACCACCAGTTATATGACCAGACTAAATTTTCTGAAGATTACCGCAGGACTCGCTGCTGCCATTTCCGCAGCAGCGTGCGGTTCTGCCGCAAAGCCCTCGGCTGAAACCACGGCACAGTTCCCCTCCCTGTCGCAGGGCGGCAAGGTTGCCATAGTAGCGCACCGCGGATTCTGGAAATCCGAACAGGGCGGAATGAGCGAGAACTCAATAGCATCCCTCAGGGCGGCTCAGGACGCCGGGCTCTGGGGCAGCGAATGCGACATCCACCTCACCGCCGACGGCGTGGTGATTGTCAACCACAACGCCGATATCGAGGGCAAGCAAATCAGCACCCACCGCTTCGCCGACTTCGAGGGCGACCTGCTCCCGAACGGCGAAAGGCGTCCCAGCCTCGACGAATACCTCGAGCAGGCCCGCAAGTGCGAGACCACGAAGCTTGTCATAGAATTCAAGAAGCAGCCCACCGAGGCCATCGAGGACGCCCTTGTCGAGAAGACCGTCATTTCGCTCAAGTCGCACCGTATGTTCGACCCCGAACGCGTGCTCTTCATCAGCTTCAGCAAGCATATCTGCCTTAAGCTCGCCGCAGAATACCCTCAGTTCGTGAACCAGTTCCTCTCGTCCGACCCCGTCGGCAACCAGAATCCCGAACAATACGCTGCCTCCGGCATCAACGGCGTCGATTACCACTACAAAATGTTCAAGGCCCATCCCGACTGGATAGAGAAGGCCCACTCCTGCGGCATGTCCACCAATGCCTGGACGGTAAACAAGGAGTCCGACATCAGGGCGATGATTGACGCCGGCATCGACGCCATCACAAGCAACGAGCCCCTTCTCGTGAGGGAGCTCCTCGGAGATAAAGAATATAAAAAAAAATAGTTCCCATGGTCAAGATTGATTTGAACGGCTGCAAATCCTTCGTTAAGGAAGCCGATTACGCAAAGTATGTAGAGAAGGCGCTCTCCGCCTATGACGTCCTCGACAAGGAAACCGGCGCAGGCAATGATTTCCTGGGCTGGAAGAATCTCCCCGACGGCACCCCCGAAGAGCTCATCCGCAGCTTCGAGACCGTGCGTGACGACTGGAAGCAGAAGGGTGTCAACCTCGTGATAGTCATCGGTATAGGCGGGTCGTACCTCGGCGCGCGCTGCGCTCTTGAGGCCCTGAACCACCAGTTCGTACACGATTCTTCCAAACCCCGCGTGGTGTTCGCAGGCAACAACCTGTCGGAAGAATATCTCGCCGAGCTTATGGACCTCGCCGAAGTCAGCAACACTGCCTGCATCGTGATTTCCAAGTCGGGCACCACCACCGAGCCCGCCGTGGCTTTCCGTATCGTCAAGGAGCATATCGAGAGCCGCTACGGCAAGAAGGACGCAGCCGCACGTATAGTGGCCGTCACCGATGCTGCACGCGGAGCTCTCAAGACTCTCTCCACCCAGGAGGGTTACCGCAGTTTCATCGTCCCCGACAACGTGGGCGGCCGTTTCTCGGTTCTCTCCCCCGTCGGCCTTCTGCCCATCTGCGTGGCCGGTTACGACGTCCGCGCAATGCTGAAGGGCGCCGCCGCGGCCAAGGCCCAGGTGAGCGTTCGCAGTGCGGAGAATCCCGCCGTGCAG
>JAFSVP010000018.1 GCA_017444905.1 Bacteroidales bacterium | reverse complement strand
TTCCCCTCGGTTCGGAGGAGCTTCGTGTCAGGATGGGGCTGAAGCCTGGAGGCCGGGTTCACGTTTTCGCCTTCTGCCCGGGAGGAGAGAGGCGCCTACTTGTCTGCAAGAAGGTGCTGAGTCCAGAAAAGGCTCTCTGAGGCGGCGTCGTGCTCGTGCTGGTATCCCCTGTAGCCGTGCATCCCGTCGGGATAAATCATCAGTTCGAAAAGAATTCCCGCCTTCTGCAGGGCGTCGGCAAGCTGGAGCGTGTTCTGGAAATGGACGTTGTCGTCGCCTGTGCCGTGGGTGAGCCTGAGAGCCGGTGAGCCGTTGTGAAGACCTGCGCTCGCGCGGAGGGGGGAGTTTTCGGCCCACCTGAGGACTGAGGCTTCTGAATAGCCATCGGGATTGGCTTGTGGAGTGTCCATAAAGCGCTCGGTGTAATGCGAGTCGTACAGAATCCAGTCGTAAACTCCTCCGCCCGCGATTCCGCAGCAGAATGATTCGGGGTGCCCGAGCACCAGCATAGCCGTGGTAGTGCCGCCGAAAGAGAATCCCTTCACGCCTATGCGGCTCCCGTCGACGTAGGGGAGCGATTTGAGCCATTCAGCCCAGGCAAGGTAGTCTTCAGTTTCTTTTACCGTCATATGCCTGAAGGCCTGGTCCATGCCGGCACGGCCGTTTTCGCCTGAGCTGCGGGGGTCCACCACTATATAGATGATTCCGTTCTCCCAGCACCAGCGGTCCTGCGAGTCGCGGTCAAGCCATCGGTCGCGCACGTACGGAGTGCCGGGGCCGCCGTAGAGTTGCATCACCACCGGATACTTCTTCGCAGGGTCGAATCCGTCAGGAGTGGAAATGAGGCCGTAGAGGGTGAATCCGTCGTTCCCGATGGTGACTATTTCGGGCACCGGATACTTTCCTTCAGGTTTGGCGGCATTTACGGCCGCGGGCCCGCGGTCGCGGACAGGGTTGCCGCTGACGGCCGTCCATGGGGTGCGGGCGTTGGAAACCTTGGCTTCGAAGCTGGTGCAGTCGTCGGAAATCTTGACGGCTGCGACATTGTACGAGGGGTCTGTTAGTGCGGTAATCCTGCCTTTGGCGTCGAGTCTGTAAAGCGCCTGGTGTATGCGGGAATCGCGTTTTGCGGTGAACCAGAGGCATTTGCTCTTCTTGTCGGCCTTAATGAGGTTTATGTCCCAGTTCTCGCCGTCAGTAAGGCGGCGAAGGCTCCCGTCGAAGCCCAGGAAGTAAATCTGCTCCCAGCCGCTCTCGAAGTTGCGGGCCATATACAAACCCTTGTCGGTGAATATCATACCCTCAATCCAGGTTACCCAGGTGGGATATTCCTCCCTGTACACGCTGCGAAGGCTCCCGTCGGAGGCGGAGACGGCAAAGAGCTCCAGAAGGCTCTGCCTGCGAGGCTCCCTGCTTACGAACAGCTCGTCCGAGGCGTCGCTCCAGAAGGGGGTGCCGAAATACTGCTCCGGGCTGTCGCTGAAGCCGGCCCATACGGTATTGCCTCCGTCAAGGTCGGCTATTCCTATGCGAACCGAAGGGTTTCGCTCACCTGCCTTAGGGTAGCGTGTAAGATTGAGCCCGCCCCTCTGGCTGAAAGGCGAGTAAATGGGGAAAACGGGCACCTCGGCATTGTCGAAGCGGTAAAACGCGATTTTACGCGAGTCGGGGCTCCACCAGAAGGCGCGGTAGCGGGAGGGCCGGCCGAAAATCTCTTCGTAATATACCCAGGATGCGTATCCGTTCAGTATAACGGCGCTTCCGTCGAAGGTGAGCCGCGTTTCCTTGCCGCTGCCGCCGATTTCGCGTATCCAAAGGTCGCCGCCTCTGGTGAATGCGACTTTTGAAGAATCGGGGGAAGGGGTGACGTTGAGTTCCGTCAGCCCGGAGGCATATGCCGCCGCAGCCTGCAGCAGGGCGAAGAATACTATCGTGACAGTCTTTTTCATATCGGTCGTTGGAATTTTGCCGGAAGTTGGGGGCGTTTAATCTGTAAGGAAGGCGCCCGCCTTCTTGCTCCGCTTTCTGAAGCGTATAAGTTCGGGGTAACGTTTGATCAGCCGCCCCGCCGCCTTGAGCGGTTCGGCGCTGAAGTTTAACGCCGCCATTGCGACAAGTCGCAGAGGTTCAAGGAATATGCTCAGAAGGACGGGCCTTCCCGGGTCGCTGAAACGGATGGCTCCGGAGTTGCACTTGAGGAACATGCGCTTGTGGGGGGAATCCTCCCGCAGGGCGCGGTCGTGAATGCCGGAAGCTGCCGGTACGACGCCGCAGCTCCATCCCCACCGTCTTGCCCTGTCGATGTAGTTGTCATCCTCTCCGTATTGCCTGAAAGCGGGCGAGAACCCGCCGGTCTTCACAAGGCAGCTGCGGCTTATCATCCAGTGCGCGGCCATTACGAAGGGCACCGTGACCACCGTTTCGCCCTTGTGGCGGCGGAGGTGGCGGCGGCAGCGCTTTGCAAACTGCCTGTCCATCTTTTTGCCGCCGGCATCGTACTGTACGGGGCTTAGAATCCCGTAAGGACCCTCCTGGAAGGCCCCGACGAGCTTCCCGAAAGTGTCGGGGAGGACCCAGGCGTCCTGGTTGAGAAGATAGACGTATTTGTAGCCTTCCTCGAGGGCGCGCCTCATTCCTATGTTGTTGGCAGCTCCGAATCCCGAGTTTGCTTCGTTGCGTATCAGCCTTACGCCGAGGCTGCCGAGCTTTTCGGGGGTGCCGTCGGACGAGCCGTTGTCGATTGCGAGTATGTCGGCAGGGACTAGCGAGGAACGCACGGAGGCTATGCAGCGGTCTATCCACTGCATCCCGTTGAAAGTTACTATGATGACAAGAATGTCAGCCTGCATTGCCTTGAACTTTTGTTTGTGCGGCCCCGGAGTATTTCAGGAACAGCTCCCTGGGGCTGAGTTTGGTAAAGATGCTTCTGGTTACGTTGCGGTAGGTTTCGTATTCGGAGCGCCGCCCCGCGATGCGGGCCTTGATGCGCTTGCACATTTCCGCCGCCCATACTCCCGTTGCGAGGGCCAGGTAGCGCAGGCCGCTTCCTCCGGAAAAGAAAATAAGGCTGCCCCTTACGGCGGCGGGCCGGATGGCGGGGGAGAGAGGGGTTGCGGTAGTGCGCCATTTGTGTATGACCTCCGCCGAGCTGTCGCAGTAAACGCCGTAACCGCGGCTTCGGGCGAGGGTCGAGAGGGCTATGTCCTCCGGAGTGAAAAAGTAACGCTCGTCGAACCAGCCGAGGCTGCGGAATACCTCTGTCCGTATCATGAAAGCCGCTCCGCTTATGTTGAAAGTCCTGAAAAGGCCCGTGCCGTTGTCTATAGGCTCGCGGTAAAGGTGCCACTGCTGGAGAACGTATCTGAAAGCGGGGTAGCGGGGCCTTCCGCAGAGCTGCAGCGAGCCGTCGGAGTTGAGGAGTTTTGCAGCGACGATTGCAGTGTCGCCGGGGAGTTTTCCGAAGTCGGCGAGCAGTGTGTCGATGGCCGGTCCGGGGAGCTCCGTGTCGTCGTTCAGGATGAAGCAGAAAGGGGCGGAGGCCTGCCTGAGGGCAAGGTTGTTGTTTTCGGAAAAGCCGC
>JAFSVP010000017.1 GCA_017444905.1 Bacteroidales bacterium | reverse complement strand
GGCTCCGAGCACAACACTCCCGCAATGGAGCCTCTGTCCCTGCGCACCCGCGACTGCGAGTCTCTCAGCAGCAGGCTTCTTGCCGTCAACTACCGGGGCGCGTGTGCCATCGCCGCGCATCAGGCCGGCCTCAAGCTCCCCCGTGAGGCTATGATTGAAGAAGGTGACAGATTGATCCAAAAAGTTCTTTCAGAATGAAAACCAAGGCAGTAAGACTTTACGGCAAGAACGACCTCAGGCTTGAGGAGTTCGAGCTTCCCCGGATGCGCGACGACGAAATCCTTGCCCGCGTGGTGACCGACAGCCTGTGTATGTCTTCCTGCAAGGCCGTCCATCAGGGCGAAGACCACAAGAGGGTCCCCTCCGGCATTGCCTCCAACCCCGTCATCATCGGCCACGAGTTTTCAGGCGAAATCCTTGAAGTCGGCAGCAAATGGCAGCACAAATTCAGCAGGGGCGACAAGTTCTCCATCCAGCCCGCAATGTGCTACCCCCACGGCCCCGCCGGACTTATGAGCGCCCCGGGCTATTCCTACCCCTATGCCGGCGGCGACGCCACTTATATCATCATCCCCAACGAAGTGATGGAGATGGACTGCCTGCTTCCTTACAGGGGCCCCGGATTCTTCCCCGCGTCCCTTGCGGAGCCCCTTTCCTGCGTAATCGGAGCGATGCACGCCTGCTACCACGTGTCTCCCGGCAGCTACAGGCACGATATGGAGATAAAAGACGGAGGCAAACTTGCGCTCCTTGCCGGAGTCGGGCCGATGGGTCTTGCCTTCATCAACTACGTCCTGCACCGCGAAGGACGCAAGCCGGCCCTGTTCATCGTTACCGACATAAACCAGGACAGGCTCGACAGGGCGGCGCAGCTCTATTCGGTGGAATTTGCCGCATCCCGCGGCATCGACCTTCATTATGTCAATACCTCCGGAAAGGCGGATCCGGTAGCAGAACTCCGGACTCTTTCGGGCGGCACCGGCTACGACGAAGCGGTGGTGATGGCTCCCGTGCCCGCGGTGGTGGAGCAGGCCGACGATATCCTGGGGCAGGACGGCTGCCTGAACTTCTTCTCCGGGCCGTCGTCGTCGCCGTTCAAGGCTCCCTTCAATTTCTATAACGTACACTATGCTTCCACCCACGTGGTGGGCACCAGCGGCGGCAATACCGACGATATGAAGGAGGCCCTCGACATTATGGGCCGAGGCCTCGACCCTGCCGGGATGGTGACTCACGTCGGGGGCCTCAACTCGGTGATAGACACCACCTTGAACCTGCCTTCCATCCCAGGAGGCAAGAAACTTATCTACACCCACGTGAATATGCCTCTTACGGCCATCGCCGACTTTGGCAAGATGGGAAAGCCCGTATATGACGCCCTCGACGCCATCTGCAAGGCTCACAACTCCCTCTGGAGCGTCGAGGCCGAAGACTACCTCCTCTCCCACGCCGCGGAGCTCTGACGGTCTGAGACTCTGAAACCCTGAAGCCCGGGAAGGCGAGCGCCAGCGAAGCTTCATCCCGGAACCCATGAAAAGCGGAGCGCTGAACCCGGAGCACTGAAACTGGTGCTCTGAAACCGGAACTCTGACGCCCTGAAATCGCGCCCTCCGGCAGCCTCAAAAATGTCGTATAACCAGTGGAAAGCTCTCGATTTTTAAAGATTTCCACGGGTTATAGCGCGATTTTCAGAGAGAACCGGCCTGTCTAAAGGATGGGTACAAATTGTTGTTCAAACTGATGGCATTGTGACCTTCTACCGTGCTTCATAATCTCTATGATTCTACCTAAAGCGTAATTGAAAACTATGAAATAGTCATAAAATTTTGATTTTTTCGTAGTTTTTGATTGATTTCCGGAAAACCGGAAAACCAGTGACGTGGTTACCGGTTTTCCCTCTCTTACCCCGCCCAACGGTGGGTGGCCTAAGATACCCTAAGTTGTAGATTCGACTCACAGCTGAACACGGTTTGACATTCTGCAAAAAAAGCGTACATTCGCACGCCTAATACTTAATTATGACTATGAAGACTCAAATCCATTCCGCCGAGCCAGCCACGGCTCTCAACCCGTCAAGTGTGCTGGCAACCGAAGTCGCCACCGTTCCTGTGGAAAACAAGATAATTGTGCTCAGAGACACACAGGTGATTCTAGATAGAGACATTGCAGAACTGTATGGAATAGAGACTAAACGTTTGAATGAGCAAGTGCGGCGCAACGCATCTCGTTTCCCCGATGATTTCATGTTTCAGCTGACGAGAGAGGAGTTCGTTCATTTGCGGTAGCAAAATGCGACCACAAATTGGAGCAAACGGCGCAGCCTTCCATTCGCTTTCACAGAACTCGGTGTCTCTATGCTCAGTAGTGTTCTTGCCTCTGAAGTTGCTATCCAGGCCAATGTCCAGATTATGCGAGCCTTTGCCGCCATGCGTCGCTTCCTGGTTTCCAACGCACAAGTTTTTCAGCGTTTGGAGAATCTGGAATACAAACTTATTGCGACCAACCAAAAAGTTGAGAAACTATACGACAAACTTGAAGAAGGGAAGTTGGAGCCAAAGCAGGGCATCTTCTTCGAGGGCCAGATCTTCGACGCATACAGTTTCGTTAGCAGTCTGATAAAACAGGCGACACGAGAAGTCATCCTTTTCGATAACTATGTTGATGAAACCGTGCTAACTCTGCTAGACAAGCGGGTTGCAGGAATATCGGCCACCATCTATTCCAAACAGATCTCTCATCAGTTGCAACTAGATCTTGCCCGGCACAACGCTCAGTATGCTCCCATTGACATCAGGCCGTTCAACAAGGCGCACGACCGCTTCCTTATCATCGACGATAAGGTCTATCACATCGGCGCTTCGCTCAAAGATCTCGGCAAGAAATGGTTTGCTTTCTCCTTGATGAACGACATCACCACGCAGGATCTGACATCAAAGGTATAGGATGCATCCAGGCGCTTCGTACTGCCGGCTAGCTGGCGCTGTCGGCCATCTCGAGGAGCTTCTCGAGGCCTTCGGTGAGGCGGGAGGCGAGGGCCTCGTCGCCGCCCTTCTTCATAATGTCGGAAAGATAATAAATGTAGCTTCCGCAGAGCTCGACCTCGCTCTTGGCAAAGTCGTAGAACTCAAGGAAGAAGCGGGCCGTCTCAAGCAGGTCGGCGCCCATCTGCGAGGCGAGAGCCTTCGCCTTTTCAGCCTCTCCCAGCTTGTAATAGCATTCAATGATGGCCAGAATGATGAAATCGTTGGTGGACATTCCGATGGAGATACTCTCAATCGGATAGCGGCTCATCACGCTGCAAGCGCGGTCGAGCATCTCCACGGCCCGGTCGTTCCATCCGGCCATCATGAACTTCTTTGCGCAGTTGAGGAAAATGCTCCTTGGAGGCATCACGCCAAGGCTCGTATAAAGATTCTGGTAATCAATGAAATAATTATCGGCAGAGATGGCGTCCCAGCGGTAAACCTGAGTCATCTTGCGGTAGAGCCCTTCGACATCCACGAGACCTGCGTCTGTAGTTGTTATCTTGTTCTTGATGGGGGTGAATTTGTAAGAATAGCCCTCGAACATAAGATAATCCTTTATACCGATATTGATATCGCCGCCCATATTCAGCATATGGATGGGACGGTCCCACTCGTAGTTCGACAGAAGGTCGAGCATGAAAATCTCGGGCTTGGTGAGATACTCCTTGCTCTCGGGAATGTTCAATACGATGCTGTCGGGCACCATATCGGCAAAGCACTCGGGCACGATGCCGCTCGCAAGAGCGTTCTCGCGGTTGACGGGAATACGAATCTTGTGCGACACAATATAGTCGAGCTTGCGTCCGCTGCTCATCGGCATCTTCACGCCGGGGTGGCGGAAGAGCATCATCACGTCGGCTATGTCCATATCCGTCTCGCGGGCGTCGTAAATGGGAACGTACTCGTTGACGCCGTAGAGATACTGTTCGGGGCCTACCGACAGTGGCAGGGGTGCGGATTCGTTGCAGGCCCATTTCATCTGGTCGATATGCCAGTCGGTGCCGAGCAGAGAAGTGTTGCATATGCGGACGTCGGTGCGCACGTTTTCGACCTCCTGCGCATACCAGACGGGGAAGGTGTCGTTGTCGCCGTGAGTAATGAGGATGCCGTTGGGCCCCACCGACTCAAGGTAGTTGCGGGCCATTTCAACGGCGGTGGCACGGTTCGAGCGGTCGTGGTCGTCCCAGTTCTCGCTGGCCATGAGCGCGGGCACGAAAAGGCAGAGAACGGTCAGTGCCAGTGCCACGCTGACGCCGGCAAAACTCTCCTCCGGCCGCCTGCCGCCTTCCTGGGCAGAGCCATTGCCTGAAACAGCCACATTACTGCCTGAACCAGCCTTTTCCTTGCCGGAAACAGCCGCATCATTGCCTGCAGCGCCTTCCACGACTGATGCCCCGCTTCCGGAAAGCTGTTTTGCGCCAGACACGGAGCTTTCCGCAGCCTGCTTCCCTGCATCCTTGCCTCCGACGAGAGCGGGAGCAATCCAGGAATAAAGGGCGGCGACGGCGAGGCCTATCCACGCACAGAAGAAATAGAATGAGCCGGCGTAGGCATAGTCGCGCTCGCGCACCTGGAAAGGCGGCTGGTTGAGGTACAGCACTATGGCAATGCCGGTCATGAAGAATATAAGGACGGTGAGCCAGCAGCCCCGCTTGTCGCGGTCGAACTGGAAGCAGAGCCCCAGAAGGCCAAGCAGCAGGGGAAGAAGGTAGTAGTGGTTCTTGCCCTTGTTGTTCTTTAGCAGTGCGGGAGCGTCCTGCTGGTCGCCCAGGCGGAAGTCGTCGATGAACTTCAAGCCGCACTCCCAGTTGCCGTGGAAAATATCGCCCGGCGAAGGGGAGTGGACGTCGTTCTGGCGGCCGGCAAAATTCCACATAAAGTAGCGCCAGTACATCCACCCGAGCTGATAATCAAAGAAATAGTACAGATTGGCACCCATCGTGGGCTTCTTGTCCTTCGCCCCCTTGATTGTCTTGCCGCGGCCTCCGGTATAGGCCCTGTAGAACTCCTCGTACTTGCCGTCGCCCGAAGAACTCCACATTCTCGGGAAGAGCATCTTGCCCTCGCTCCTGTATTTTGCGTCGAGAGGGCCTTCCATCTTCTTGTAGCGGCCGTTCATCGGGGCCCAGTAGGGAGAGGTGGTGAGGTCGTAGGGAGCGTCGTAGTACTGGCCGTAAAGCAGTGGCGACGAGCCGTACTGCTCGCGGCTCAGGTACCTTACCAGCGTGAAGGCGTTGTCGGGCTGGTATTCGTTGGTAGGGGTCTTGGCGCAGGAGCGTATGATATCGATGCTGAACACCGAGAATCCTATCGTGATGGCGGTAAGGCACAGCAGGGCCGTGTTGAGGAAAAGCTTTTCGCGTTTCAGCGTCGCGAAAAGCCCCCAGAAGCACAGGCCAAGGAGCAGGGCCAGGAAGAAGGCCGCCCCGCTGTTGTACGGCAGGCTCAGCACGTTCACGAAGAAGAGGTCGAAATAGGCCGCCAGCTTCGGAAGGTAGGGAATGTACAGGAATACGAGGAAGGCAAGGATGGCCGCGCCGATGAGGAAAATCTTGCAGAACTCCCAGAATGTGAAATCTCCGTCTTCGCGCCTGCGGTAGTAGAACATGAACACGAGCACGGGGATGGCCAGCAGGTTGAGCAGGTGCACTCCTATGCTGAGGCCCATCAGGAAGGCTATGAGCACTATCCAGCGCAGGGCGCGGGGCTCGTCGGCCCTGTCGTACCACATGGTCATGGCCCAGAAAACCACCGCCGTGAAGAGCGACGACATAGCATAAACCTCGCCCTCCACCGCCGAGAACCAGAAAGTGTCGGAGAAGCAGTAGGCGAGCGCGCCCACGAGGCCTGAGCCTATGGCGGCCGCGGCCCCTCCTGCCGTCTTGGTGTCAACGAGGCGCTTGGCCAGCCACACTATAGTAAGGTACAGGAAGAAAATGGTAAGCCCCGAGCACACTGCGCTCAGCGCATTCACCAGGATGGCGGCGTGCATGTTGTCGCCGAACATCGTGAAGAACCTGGCAATCAGCTGGAACACGGGGTTTCCCGGAGGGTGGCCCACTTCCAGTTTGTATGACGAAGCGATGAACTCCCCGCAGTCCCAGAAAGACGACGAGGGCTCAATCGTAAGGAGGTATGTAACAGTCGAGACGGCGAGCGAAAAAAGCGCCGCAAGCCTATGCCAGAGTCTGAATTTCTTGTCGTTCATAATAATTTTCAAAAGTAAATAAAATTACCTAATTTAGCAAAATGAAACGCTTTTCAGTACTTCTGGCGGCAGCGGCCCTTGCAGTCGTTTCCTGCGCTCCGCAGGATAAATGGGCGGCCCTCAATTCCCGGGCGGCGGATGAATACGACGCTCCGGTAAGGCCTTTCTACGAAGGCAGGAACCCCTGCTGGAACGGCTTCAGCAATAAGTTTACCTATGCTCCGGCCTTCGATTTCGAGGCCGTTGAGGGAGCTTCCGTCTACAGGTTTACCGTGTCCGACAAGGCCGGCGGCGGCAGCTGGAGCTTCACTTCCCCCGGCAAGGACGTGAGCCTCGCCCCCGTCTGGAGGCAGATTCCTCCGTGCAACGCAAGGCTGGTGGTCGAGGCCCTGGATGAGGGCGGAGCGGTGCTCGACACGGCTTTCGTTCGCGAGTTCCTGCGCGACTTCCCCTTCGAAGGCCCCTACAACACCAAGGTGCGCCCCTACCGCGAGGCTGCGATGATGGCGGCCCTCTACGTTCATAACATGAAGGCGGTTCAGCACTGGAAGGGCAGCACCGAGCCCGACATGAGCTATGCTCACAACACCTATCCCAACAAGATAATAGGCGGCACGATAAGCCTCGAGACCCTGATAGCCCGCCACATACCGACCCTTCGCGACGAAGCCCTGCAGATAGCCCGCAACGCTGCGCAGTTCCTCATCGATATGAGCCGCCCCGGGGGCGATCCTCTCGAATTCTTCCCTCCCACCTATTACAAAGACCTCCAGAGCTCCGGACAGGAGTGGAACAGGGGCAAAATAATGATAATGGACCCCTGTATGGCTGGGAATGCCTTCCTTGACCTTTTCGACGCTACGGGAGACAGCCTTTATTTCGACCGGGCGCTCAAGATTGCTTCCACTTACGTCAGGATCCAGCGCCCCGACGGCTCCTTCCCCATCAAGGCCGACTTCGCCACCGGCGAGCCCGTGAACGAAGCGTGCGCGATGCTTCATCCCATCCTTGAATACGTCAGGAGGCTCCAGAACGATTATTCCGTTGATGGACTGGAAGATATGCGCGTCCGCGCCCAGGACTGGATGACCAGGGTGGCGGTGGAGACTTTCGATTTTACCGGGCAGTTCGAAGACGTCAACGTGCAGGGCCTGAAGCCCTATCAGAACCTTACCAACGTAACGGCCTCGCACTATGTCTCGTACCTGATGACCAACCCCTCGCCCTCGAAGGAAGACATAGCCGCATCGGCTGAGCTGCTGCGGATGGGAGAAGACCAGTTCGTACACTGGAACGAACTTCCCAACGCATACGGCATACGCACGCTCGGCACTCCAAGCGTGTTCGAACAGCACAAATACCAGATGCCGGTCGACGCCAGCTCCTGCAGTATGGCAAACGCCTGGCTCGACTACTGGGAGGTTACCGGCGACGCTCTCGCCTTTGAGAAGGCAAAGGCCCTCATCGACAACCTTACCGTACAGCAGGACATGGGCAACGGCCGCATTCCCACCACTTTCCAGCTCCGCAGCCCGGAGAAGGACCTCAGGCGCACCTTCTGGATAAACTGCGACCTTGCGTCGGTAAAGACGCTGCTGCGTATGGCTGAAATTGAAGAGGGATCCCGCGACTAACAAACAGACAATCAAAAAACTAACTATATGGCAGACTGGTGGAACAATCTTGACACGATGATGAGGATTCTCTGGGCGATTACGGCCTCGGCCTCGCTCGTCTTCATCATCCAGACGGTAATGACCTTCCTCGGGGCCGACAGCGATTCCGGGCTTGATTTCGACGCCGACGCAGGCGTGGCGGAAGCGGGTTCGGGGATGAGCCTCCTCACTTTCCGCAACTTCATCAATTTCCTCCTCGGCTTCGGCTGGGCGGCGGTGCTGCTTCGCGGGAGCATAGCGTCCAACGGAGTCCTGATGCTCGTGTCCATCATTACGGGAGTCATCATGGTGGCACTCGTGATGCTGATTTTCAAGTGGCTGGGCTCGATGCAGCAGACCGGCAACATCGACGTGTTCAAGTCTGCCGCAGGCTGCAGGGGCAAGGTTTACCTCACCATCCCCGCCGCCCGTTCCGGCTCCGGCAAGGTGCAGATTAATATCAACAACTCGGTGCGCGAGTACGACGCCGTCACCGACGGAGCGGAGCTCCCCACCGGCGCGCCCGTCCGCGTAAAGCAGGCTCTCGACGCAGCCACGCTCGTGGTTGAAGCCGAATAACACATTAAATTTCAAAGATATGCCTATCTATCTCATCTTTATTATCGTAATAGTGGCCTTCGTCACTTTTTCGGCCATCCTTGCACGTTACAAGCGCTGCCCTTCCGACAAGATTCTGGTAATCTACGGTAAGACGGGGCGCAATAAGGAGGGCGGAATCTCGTCGGCCCGCTGCATACACGGAGGCGCATCTTTCATCTGGCCCGTTTTCCAGAGCTACGCCTTCCTCGACCTCACTCCCATTTCCATAGAGTGCAACCTCACCAACGCCCTGTCGAAGCAGAACATACGAGTTGACGTTCCCTGCCGCTTCACCGTGGGTATCTCCACCGAGCCCGAGAATATGACCAACGCCGCGGAGCGCCTTCTCGGCCTCACCATCGACGACATATGCAACATCGCCACCGACATTCTCTTCGGCCAGCTGCGTCTTGTCATCGCCACGATGGACATCGAGGAAATCAATTCCGACCGCGACAAGTTCCTGGCCAACGTCAGCACCAACGTCGAGGCCGAGCTCCGCAAGATAGGCCTCAAGCTCATCAACGTCAACGTCACCGATATACGCGACGAGTCCGGCTACATCGAGGCCCTCGGTAAGGAGGCTGCCGCAAAGGCCATCAACGACGCGAAGAAGAGCGTGGCCGAGCAGAACCGCTACGGTGAAATCGGAAAGGCCGAGGCCGACCGTGACAAGGATATCCGCATTGCCGAGACCTCCCGCGACACCCGTATCAACACCGCCGACGCCAATGCCAAGGCCGTCGAAGGAGAGAACAACTCACGCATAGCCATCGCCCAGTCCGACGCAATGCGCCGCGAGAAGCAGGCCGAGGCCGAGAGGCTCGCAGTTGCCGCCGAGAAGGTCCAGGCTGCAAAGGCTCTGGAAGAGGCTTACAAGAGCGAGCGTGACGCCGAGCTTGCCAGGGCCGAGCGCGAGAAGGCCACACAGCAGGCCAACGTGGTGGTGGCCGCCCAGATAGCGAAGGAGAAGGCCATCATCGAGGCCGAGGCTGAAGCCGAACAGCTCCGCCGCCGCGCCAAGGGTGAGGCCGACGCCATCTACGCAAAGATGGACGCTCAGGCCCGCGGTACCCTCGAACTGCTCTCGAAGCAGGCTACCGGTTTCGGCCAGCTCGTGTCTGCAGCCGGCGGAGACGCCGCGCAGGCCATCACTATGCTCATCGCCGACAAGCTGCCCGAGCTCGTAAAGACCCAGGTCGAGGCCGTCAAGGGCATCAATATCGACAAGGTCACAGTATGGGACGGAGGCAAGGGCGAGAACGGGAAAACGGCTACAGCCAATTTCGTTTCAGGCCTCATGCAGTCGGTTCCTCCGCTCGACGAGCTCTTCAAGATGGCAGGTCTCGAGCTTCCAGGCTACCTCAAAAAGGACGCAAAGCCCGACAACCAGCCCGCCGAAGAGGAATAGGCGGCATCGGAAGCCGCTTCAAAACGGCTCTTTACGGCACGGGGTCGTATCCGGAGCCTCCCCAGGGATGGCAGCGCAGGATACGCCTCACCGACAGATACAGGCCCTTGAACGGTCCGTGCTTGCGGAACGCTTCAAGGGCGTACTGTGAACAGGTGGGAGTGAATCGGCAGCTCGCAGGTGTGAAAGGCGAGATACACTTCCTGTAGAAAAGGATAAGCAGGATGAACGGCGCCGAGAGGGCCTTTTTCAGAAAGGCCTTCATCGCGATAGCCTTCCGAGTATGGTTCCGACTTCGGAGCGTATGGAGCCGAAAGGCTCCGGCTCACGCCCCGTGTATATGAAGAGAATGTCGCAGCCGGTGGCAGCCGCGCTCTCCTTCTGGGTGCGGTAGGCTTCGCGTATGCGGCGCTTCAGAAGATTGCGCTTTACGGCACGCTTGAAGTTGCGCTTCGGTACCGATACCATTATCCTGTTGAACTCCAGCCCGTTCCCGGCCTTGATGCAGCAGCGCAGGTGCGGCGTGTGCTCCCAGCGTCCGCCGTGCATCAGCTCCTGGATGGCCGTCCTGCCCGACAGCCTTTCCTCCTTGGAAAGGGTCGAGGCCATCGTCAGCGGGTTTTGAGATACTCTTCAATCGCCCTTGCGGCAGACTGAATCTCGGCGGAGGGTGCCTTGACGGCAATCTTGAGGCCCTTCTCCTCAAGGGCGGCGGCTATACCCTTGCCGTAGGCTATGATATCAAGCTCTCCCTGTTCGAAATCGGGGAACGAGGCGTCGAGCGACTTCAGGTCATAGGGGCTGTAGAGCACCACGGCGGCGTAGTCGGAAAGCTTGAGGCCGCTGAGGTCCTGGGGGACGGATTTTACCATGGCGCTCACGGTGCAGTCGAGTCCGGCCTTGATGAAATGGCTCGCCAGGGGGCTGCTGCTTGACTCGTCGGAGGTGGTAATCAGGAACTTTTCGCCCTTGTGCTTGGGGCCGACGAGGGCCGCCACCGACTGCGGAGTGCCGTCGCCGAAGAAAATCTTGCGCTTGCGGTACACCACGTGTTTCTGCAGGTAGAGGGCCACGAGCTCGGTGGAGCAGAAGTACTTCATGGTCTCGGGGACCTTGAAGCGCATCTCCTCGCAGAGCTTGAAGTAGGCGTCGATGGCATAGCGCGACGAGAACACGATGGCCGTGTAATCGGGAAGGTTGATGCGCTGGGCGCGGAACTCCTTGGCGCTGAGAGGCTCTATGCGGAAAAACGGGACGAATTCGGACTTTGCGCCGTATTTTTCTTCAAGTGCCGTGTAGGCGTTCAGGTTGGTGGGCTGCTTCTGTGATATGAGTATTTTCATCTGGCGCTTATTATTAATATGCCGGCAGGCAGAAATTCGAGGGCGCAAAGATACAAAAATGTGCGGAAAAACGCATATCGGGAAGCTATAATTTGACCGGCCCGTATTACAAAAATAAAATAGACCAGCCCGGTGGCCGCCAGTATCACTATCCTTCTCGTTTCATCCGGCACCGACAGGGCCGCCATAGGTATAATGCTGACAAGCAGAAGGATACAGCAGAGGATGGAGTAGTTGTAAAGCGAGTGCCGGAGGGCCGACGCCGTCTCGCTGTCGAGCTTGCGTATGGGCGTTACGAGGTATATTATTCGCCTTGCAAGAGTATATGCCGCGAGCATGGCCGCGCTCACGGCAAGGCTCAGGCCGGGCTCCTGCGTCCAGTGTACGGCAAGGCCGGTGTATCGGTCGGCAATGATGCAGAGGCACAGTCCGCATACTACTGCAATCCTGCTGCGGGTGCGGGCCACGCCTATGTTGTGTTCGATTTCAAGATTCCCCTTCCAGCGCGAGAGGCATCGCAGCAGGAGCGGCATCAGCTGAAGCAGGTCGGAGAACACCAGCACCAGCAGCACCGTAACGGCAATAACGGCCACACGGTTTACTGCGCACTCGCTCCACAGGGCTGCGGCTTCCACTGTGGCGGGAGGAGTGACCGGAAGGTCGAGGGTGCCTCTTTCGAAAAGTCCGGGCATAAGCGTAAGGAGTTGAATCAGCTTATCAGTTACCGCGTTTTGCGTTGTACCCCATAGACTGCAGCAGGGCTGTCACCTTGTCGCGCAGGTCGCCCTGAATGGTGATTTCTCCGTCTTTGGCGCTGCCGCCGACTCCGCATTTGGTCTTGAGAGTCTTTGCCAGGGCTGCGAGGTCTTCGCTCCTTCCGGTAAAACCTTCGATGAGCGTAACCTGCTTGCCTCCGCGGTTGCGCCTGTCGATGCGTACAATAAGCTTCTGCCTGCCTGGAGGAATAGTTTCGGGCTCCGCGCTGTCGGCGGTTTCGTATTTAAAGTCGGGGTTGGTGGAATATACCACGCCGAGCCGGGATTTCCAATCGTTGTCAGCCATATTGCAAAGGTACTTATTATTTCTTATATTCGTAAGTTGAAGCTAATCTGTAAATGATACGCATTCTTTTACTTGGTATTGTCGCCCAACTGATTCCGGGCTTGTGGTTTACGCCCAAGAGCGAGGCCATAGTCCGCAGCGGTATGGTCGAGGGCGACGCCTTCGTGTTCAGCATGCCGGTCGAAGGCCTCTCCAAGGGCACCGACGTGCAGTTCGGCATCTCGCTCGAGAATATCGGCCCGGCGGCCCCTCGCCACTATATGGTCGAGATTTACGACGGCGGGCGCTGGGTTCCGTCCGGCGACACCGTCACGAGCGAGGGCGTCACCTGCAACTTCGTGACGATTGACTCCGCGGTGAAGCATCCTTCCACCTTCATTACCATTTTCAGGCTCTCGTCGCCCGTGAGCGATTCCCTGAAAGTGCGCTGCAGGGTGTGCAGCTCCCTTGCCACCGACGGTTCAGCGCTGTCGAAAACGGCAGAAGGCAACAGCGTGGGCGTAAAGCCCAGAAGTTATGTCGGCGCCAGGATTCATCCTTTCACCGGCCGCCGGCCTTCGAAGAGCAAGCGCCTGCTGCTGGTGGGCAACTCGCTCACTTTCTACTACGGAGAGCCTTATATGCTGCAGGAAATCGCCTGGTCGCAGGGCCTGCGCCTCGATATCACAGCCTCGCTCAAAGGGGGCCGAAGCTACGGGCAGCACGCGGCGCTGGAAGGCACCCGCAACGCAATTGCCCGCGGTGACTTCGACTTTGCCTTCCTCCAGGGCTGGAGCCACGAGCCCGCCCTCTACGGGTCTGACAGTACCGCCCACGCCGACGTCCGCACCTCGTTCTGCGACCTTTGCTCGCAGGTGCGCGACTTCTCCCCCGCCTGCCGGGTGTTCATTGAAGACACCTGGGCGATTACCTACGGGGGCTGCGCCGGGTTCGGCGATATCGACTTGCTTGACAGCCTCCTGAGGAAGGGGAGCGCCGGCATCGCTGCCGCGTCCCGTTCCGAAATCCTGAGTACCGGAAGGGCCTTCCAGATTGTTCGCCTCGACGGTACGGGGCTGAACATATTCAGCTCCGACGGCCTCCACCAGAACTTCGCGGGCTCCTACCTCAAGGCCTGCGTATGCTGCCTCACCCTCACGGGCAAGCCTTTCAGCGGCGACGTGCCCGATTTCGGCATTCCGGCGGAAGACGCAGCGTATCTGCGCAGCGTCGCGGAACGCACACTTGGACTGAAATAATCAATAATAACTCAAAGATATGCTCAAAAACGACAGAATCCTTGACAGAGTCCGTTACGACGCTCCCGACTGCAGTCCGGCAGTCTTTCCGGACACAGTAATCTGCGCAGACTCCGTCTCGGGCGACACCGAGCAGTTCCAGCAGGGTGGAACCTACGAATGGTAAAAGTTATGAAGAAGTACATTCTCTTCTTGATTCCTGCCGTCCTCGCTCTGTGGTCGTGCAGCAAGGAGCTTTCTGCCAACAAGGCCTCCATTTATTACGACTTCGAGCTTGAGATGGAGGAGCCTATCCCCGCCGACGTGCTGACGGCGACCGACATCGCCGCCATCAAGTCGTTCTACAAATAGAGTGAACTTTTCGGAAGCCGCCGTTATTTCGCGGCTTCCGAAAGTGCTTTATAACGCTCGTAGCGGACTGCAGCGTTCTCTTCGCCCCCGGCAAAGAGGACGTTCGCGTTTTCGGGGAAGGTGCGGCGCAGCGATGCATAGCGCACTTCGCCGTCGAGGAATTCAATATAGGGCCTCGTGGGGGCGGGAGAATCCAGATGGAAGGGCTTCTCCTGCCTGGGGTCGTAGCGGTAGAGCAGCCAGTAGCCGCTCTCCACGGCCCTCTTCATCTCTTCCTGCACTCGGTGCATTCCGAGGCGTATGCCGTGGGCGGTGCAGGGAGTGTAGGCTATGATTACCGAAGGGCCGTCGTAGGCTTCAGCCTCCTTCACGGCCTTTATGAGCTGTGCGGGGTCGGCGCCCATGGCCACCTGGGCCACATACACGTTGCCGTAGGTCATAAGTATGGCTCCGAGGTCTTTCTTGCGGCTCTTCTTGCCCGACGAGGCGAATTTTGCCACTGCTCCCATAGGAGTGGCCTTGCTGCTCTGCCCGCCCGTGTTGGAATATACTTCGGTATCTACGATGAAGACGTTGATGTTGGCTCCGCCGGCAATCACGTGGTCGAGCCCGCCGAAACCTATGTCGTAGGCCCAGCCGTCGCCTCCGTACATCCAGAAAGTCTTGGCGGCCAGAAGGTCGCGTCCGGCCAGAAGCTCCGGGGCTCCGGGCTCTCCCGACTTCTCAAGAAGAGGAATGAGGGCGTCGGCCGCCACGCGCGAGAGGACAGTGTCGTCAAATACCTCCAGAAGGCGCGATACCGCTTCTTTCAGCTCCGGTTCTGCGTTTGCGGCAAAGTCGGCAAGGGCCTTTCGAAGGCCTTCCCTGCGCTGTTTTACGGAGAGATACATTCCGTAGCAGAGCTCGGCGTTGTTCTCGAAGAGGCTGTTGGTCCAGGCAGGGCCGAAGCCTCTTGAGTTCACGGTATACGGGATGCCGGGCATTGCCGCACCCCAGGCTTGCGAGCAGCCCGTGGCGTTGGCCCAGAATACTCGGTCGCCGAAGAGCTGTGTAAGCAGTTTGGCGTAAGGAGTCTCCCCGCAGCCCGCGCAGGCTGCGGAAAATTCCAGCAGGGGCCTCCGGAACTGGCTGCCTTTCACCGTGTAAGGGTCGAACAAGTCGCTCTTTTCCGAAATGGATACGGCGTAGTCGAATACCTTTATATTATCCTGTGAAGGATTGGCCGGAGTCATCTCCAGGGCCTTTACGGGGCAGACGGAGGCGCAGCTTCCGCAGCCCGTGCAGTCGTGCTCCGATACAGCCAGCGAGAAATGCAACCCTTTGGCGGCAGCTCCCTTGGCACTGACGGCGGTAAAGCCTTCCGGGGCCTTTGCAAGCTCCTCATCAGTAGCGAGTACGGGGCGGATGGCCGCGTGAGGGCAGACCAGCGAGCAGCGGTTGCACTGGATGCACTTCCCGCTGTCCCACGAAGGAGTGTTTACGGCAATACCCCTCTTTTCGTAGGCCGTGAGGCCGAGTTCCATGCAACCGTCGGAATAATCCGTGAAGGCGCTTACGGGGAGCTCGTCTCCCTTCTGTGCGTTGATGGGCAGGAGCAGGCCGGAGGCGGCTTTAGGAGCATTGCCGGGCAGCTTCGCCTCGGGGAATCCGGCGGCGGGAATCGAGGCCCATTCTTCCGGGACCTTGAACTCGCGCACTTCGGACGCGCCGGCACCGATTGCCGCCACGTTGCGCTCCACGACCTCGTCGCCCTTTGCAAAATAGCTCTTGCGGGCGGCCTCTTTCATGGCTTCGAGGGCTTCGTCCACCGGGATAATTCCCGAAGCGGCGAAGAAAGCTGCCTGAAGTACCGTGTTGGTGTGGCTTCCCAGCCCGAGCCGTGAGGCGATGGCCGTGGCATCGACAAGATATACTTTTATATGTTTGCCGGCCAGGGCCGCCTTGTCGGCGTCGCAGAGGTGTTCAGCAAAACGTTCGTCGCTCCAGGGGCAGTTCAGCAGGAACTTCCCGCCGTCGCGCAGCTCGGAGAGCATATCGTAGCGCCCTATGTATCCGGGGTTGTGACAGGCCAGAAAATCGGCGTGCTTTACATAGTAGGAGCGCTCTATCGGCTTGTCGGAGAAGCGCAGGTGCGATTTGGTGACGCCGAAAGATTTCTTCGCGTCGTATTCGAAGTAGGCCTGGCCGTATTTGCCGGCCAGTTCGCTTACTATGTGTACCGTGTTCTTGTTGGCGCCTACCGTGCCGTCGCCGCCGAGGCCCCAGAACTTGCAGCTGTAGCAGCCTCCGTCTTCCGCAAAGCGGACCGGGGGCAGCGAGAGGAAGCAGACGTCGTCGTTGATGCCTATGGTGAAGCCGCCCAGAGGCTTGTCTTTGCTCAGGTTCTCGAATACGGCTTCTATCTGCCCCGGGTCGGTGTCTTTCGACGAGAGCCCGTAGCGTCCGCCGTAGATTTCGGCGCTGATGCCGGCCTTGAGGGCGGCGGTGCATACGTCTTCGTATAGAGGCTCTCCTGCGGCTCCCGGCTCCTTGCAGCGGTCGAGTACGGCTATGCGCTCCACGCTCTCAGGGAGCGCGGCTTTCAGATGCTCCGCGCTGAAGGGGCGGAAGAGCCTTACCTGCACGAGCCCCGTCCTGCCTCCTGCGGCGTTGAGGCGGTCGACCGCTTCGCGGGCCGCTCCGCAGACGCTGCCCATCGCTATGACGACGTGTGTGGCCTCCGGGTGCCCGTAGTAATCGAAAAGTGAATAGCTGCGCCCTGTAATGTCGCTGATGGCTTTGAGATACTCTTCGACTATGCCGGGGAGGGCGTCGTAGTACGGATTGCAGGCCTCTCTGGCCTGGAAGAATACGTCTGGGTTCTGCACCGTGCTGCGCATCAGCGGGTGTTCGGGGCTCAGGGCGCGTTCCCTGAAGGCGGCGAGGGCCTTTCTATCCACAAGGGCGTGAACGAGCTTCTGGTCAATCGGCTCTATAGTGCTGATTTCGTGCGAGGTGCGGAATCCGTCGAAGAAATGTATGAACGGAGTCCTGCCCTTTATGGCAGCGAGGTGCGCCGCTCCGGCAAGGTCTTCCACCTCCTGCACGCTGCCCGAACAGAGCATCGCGAAGCCCGTGTTGCGGCAGCACATTACGTCGGAATGGTCGCCGAAAATGCTCATCGCGTGAGTGCCTACGGTGCGTGCGGCAACGTGCAGCACCACCGGGAGCCTCTCGCCTGCAATACGGTGCAGCACGGGTATCATCAGCATAAGGCCCTGGCTGGAAGTGTAGCTCGTGGCGAGGGCCCCCGTCTGCGCCGCTCCGTGAACCGCGGCTATGGCGCCGGCCTCCGACTGCATCTCGGTTACGGTGACGGTCTGGCCGAACATATTCGTCCTGCCTCCGGCCGACCAGGCGTCGGTGTGCTCCGCCATGGGGGATGACGGCGTAATGGGGTAAATGGCAGCTATTTCGCTGAATCCGTATGCAATGTCGGCGGCGGCTTCGTTGCCGTCAACCGTAATGAGAGCTTTGCCCATGGGAAATTATTTGTCGAGTCCGAGCTTGCGGACCGCTTCTTCACGCATCTTGTATTTCAGCACCTTGCCCGCGGCGTTCATCGGGAAGGCGTCGGTAAACTCTATGTATTTCGGCACTTTGTGCCTTGCGAGGCTGCGGACTATGTAGTCGCGCATCTCTTCTTCCGTGCAGCTTTCGCCCTCGCGGAGGATGATGCAGGCCATCGCCTCCTCGCCGTATTTCTTGTCGGGGACGGCTATAACCTGCACGTCGCGCACCTTGGGGTGGGTGTAGATAAACTCTTCTATCTCTTTGGGATAGATATTTTCTCCGCCCCTGATTATCATATCCTTGAGGCGCCCGGTTATGCGGTAGTCGCCCTGTTCGTCGCGGCAGGCGAGGTCGCCCGAATGCAGCCAGCCTTCGGCATCGACGGTCTGGTCGGTGGCCTCGGGCATCTTGTAGTAGCCCTTCATCGTGTTGTAGCCGCGCGAGCAGAACTCTCCGTTCTGACCTGCGGGCAGCTCCTTGCCGGTTTCAGGGTCGATAATCTTGCATTCCACGTGCGGGAAGGCGTAGCCGACGGTCTCGGTACGTACGTCGATGGGGTCGGTCCAGGCCGACATAGTGCTGCCGGGGGCGGATTCCGTCTGCCCGTACACGCTCACGATGCCCGTCATGTTCATCTCGTTGGGCTGCGCCGCCCTCTTCAT
>JAFSVP010000178.1 GCA_017444905.1 Bacteroidales bacterium | reverse complement strand
TGCCTGGACGCCCTCGACCGACAGGAACTATTCCGCCTGGATACTCTACCAGTACAAGAACGACCGCGCCCACAACCATTCGATGAACTTCGACGGGAGCGTGGAAGAGCTGCAAAGCTTCTCGTACTATTACGAAGAGCCGATAATGGACGAGCACAAGCTGGAGACCGGAGGCAAATTCCGCCACGGCTTCAACGACTCCCGCAGCGTCCTGTTCAGTTCCCTCACGCTGCAGGCCATAGGCAGCCAGAAGGCAAACATCTGGACGGTGTTCAAGACCGACCCCGGCGAAGGCGGAACGGCCGTTCGCGATGAAGATATGGAGGGCTATGCCTGGAGATACAGGATTACCCCCAGCAGCCTGGATTTCAAGCTTGACGCTGACATTCACCTGCAGCAGACGGTCCCTGCCGGCGTCACCAGCCTGAAAGTCATCCCCGGCGCTCGCCTTTCCACCAAGCTGGCGCTTGACCAGAACAGCGGCGCCACCCAAATCTCGCTGGACAAGGACGTTGAGATATGGAAAGACTCCACCCGCCTCCGCGAGACTTTCAACTACCTGAGCGTACTGGCCGAGCCGTATATGGCGGCAGACTTCAACTGGAAGAACATCGAGGCACACGCCGACTTCGCCTGCCAGGTATATGCCCGGCGGCTTAATGACGACACCCACAGCCAGCCTCTCAAAATCAAGGGCGTGTACCCGGTGGGCAAGGCCAATATCAAATGGACCATCTCCCCCGGGCACTCCCTCAACCTCACCAACAAGATGAGCGTGAGCCACCCGGACTACCTGAAAATCTGCTGGTACGACCGCACGGCGGGATACCTTGACCAGCTGTACCGGGGCAACGAGATGCTCCTCTCTCCCTGGACTCAGCGCTACGGGCTGGAGTATGAATACAAGGGGAAGCGTTTCTCAAGCAAGACCACTCTCTCTTACACCAACGTCCGGAACGAGATTGACCAGACCTGGTCCAACGAGGAGATTGACGGGCGCCAGTACAAGGTATTCCGCTGGATAAACTCTTCCGACAGCCATTCAGCCGGCATTTCCGAGAATCTGGGCTGGAAGGGAAAGATTATTACCGCCAACCTTGAGCTCACCTACAACCAGAACCACCGCAAGGCCAAGGAAGGCAGCAAGGTGAAGCAGTCTTTCGACTGGCGTCTGAATACAGACATTATGGCCAATCTGGGCAAAGGCTGGAGCATAGGGTCCAAAGCCAAATACCGGAGCAAGGTTGCAACCTTCTTTACCATCTTCAAGGAATACTGCGAGCTCAGCGCCATAGTCCGGAAGGATTTCAAAAACTTCACTTTATACCTTGAAGGACGCGACCTGCTGGACCAGCCACGGGAAACCAGCTTCGAGTCGGAGGAGCTGAAGGAGTTCTGGATAGAGGAAGTGCGGAGCAACCGGCGTATATATGTCGTGGGAGCAAAATGGAAATTCTGATATAATACATTATATGAAAGTGACTTACACTGCCCCCGATACGGCCGTTGAACTTCTCGGGACGGAAACGCACGTCCTGCAGGCCTCCGGAAATCTTGTCCGGGAAGATTATGGAGATTGGGTAACCAACGAATGGGAGGGGTAGCCATGGGAAAGTACTGGATTCTTATTGCGGCTCTTGCCGCTGCCGCTTGTGCAAGGCACGAAGTGGAGACGGCCCCTGAAAATCCCGCCTCCGGCAAGGTCTGGACCGTTGAAGTGGATGCCGCAAGGAGCGCCGACGACGCCACCAAGGCCCTCGGCTTTGAAGATGGTTATCTGTATGCGTACTGGTCGGGGACCGACAAGGTGGAGGTATATGACGGCCTAGGAGTATGGCACCTCGGCACGCTCCTTACTCCCGGAGGCGGCCGAAACTGCCATTTCAGCGGAACCATCTCCGGCTCCTTCAATACAGGCGACGTTTTGACACTGGCGTTCCCGGACTCCCCTTCCGGCTCACCAGAAATGTACGCAAAGCAGAAAGGCACGCTGGAAGATATAGCAAAGCGCTTTGATTATGCCATTGCGCGAGCCACTGTTGAAAGCATCGACGAAGCCACGTCCGCAATACGTCTTGCCGACGCCGCTTTCACGAGCCGGCAGAGCATATCCCTTTTCAGCTTCAGCTACACCGGGAGCGAGACCAACAGGATTACGACGCTCACCATCACCTCGTGCGGCCTCAACTTCCCCGTGACCGTGATTCCAGATACTCCCGGAACGGAGTTCTTCGTCGCCATCCCCGGCAAATACGGCGCAGGATTCGACCGCACGGGAAAGGACAAGATTCCCTACGATTTCGTAGCCGAGACTGAAGACGGCACCGTTTTCTCCGGCACCATGAAAGCCCTTCTTGAAGACGGCAAATTCTACAAGGCTTCAAAATATCTGAGCAAATACGAGTCTGCGAAGCAGCCCCTTACCATAGAGGCTCTCCGTGACGGCACCGTGACCATCCAGAACCCGCTCGGACGCACTTTCTACTATGGTTTCGAGGGCGTGAACGGCAGCACGGTAAATTCCAATATCGCGAGCGGGAACCCCGTCACGATTGAAGTGAAGGCCGGAGACAAGCTGCTTCTGGGAGGCGACCTTTCCTCTGTTTCTCCCAGGGCATACGCCACGGGAATAGGCACGAATGTAGATACGGGCATAACAGGCGTACAGACCATCATTTCCGCCGACGTCCCCCATTACGTATATGGCAATGTAATGAGCCTTATCCATTACTCCAACTACCAGAGGCCGGATTTGAATTCTTACATTAAAAGCGCGGAATCCTGGGCCTTTGCCAAATTATTCTACTACGACGGAAATCTGCGCAACCATCCGGTAAAAGACATCGAGCTGCCTGCAGAAAAGGTGAGCAGGGGCTCCTATTCCGGAATGTTCGGGGGCTGCGTCAACCTTACCCGTGCACCTGAACTTCCGGCCACGACGTTCACCGGCACGCCTTATTCCAGTGCTGAGAACTCTGGAGCGTACCAGGCGATGTTCGCCGGCTGTCAGTCCCTGGTCAAAGCCCCGTCAATTCTCCCGGCCTCGACAGTTCCGGATTTCAGTTACTATTTAATGTTCAGCCGGTGCTTCTCGCTTAAGTCCGCCCCGGTGCTTCCTGCCAAGAATCCCGGAGCTTATGCATACGGTTTCATGTTTGAGAACTGCAGGGCGCTCAAACAAATCACCTGCTATGCCAAGTCGAATATCGGGAGCTTGAGCAGCGCTACGAGATACTGGGTAAAAGGCATTTCCGAAGGCGGGAGCTTCATCTCCGACCCTTCTGTATCCTGGCCCAGCGGCGAACACGGCATCCCCGCCGGATGGAACGGATTCGTGGACCCTCTCACCATAGAAGCCCTCGAAGACGGCACCGTCACCATCTCCAACCCGCAGGAGCTCCCTATCACCTACGGCAAGGATATTCACTTGTCTATGGCCACCACTTCCTCCAACAGCAGCGTTACCATTGACGTATCTGCCGGCGACAAAGTGCGACTGTGGGGCGACAACCAGGTGTACGGGCACGAAAGCGCCGTTTACCTCTACACGACCATTTCCTGCAGCGGCAGGCACAACGTTTCAGGCGACATACGCAGCCTCATTTCCAGCGGCGATTACGTAAACGTACAGGAGATTGCCGACTATGCTTTCGTGCAGCTCTTCTTCCACGACGAGAAACTGGTCTCTGCAAAGAATCTGGTTCTTGGGGCAGGCACGGTGGGAGTTTCCTCCTACGAAAGTATGTTCGAAGGCTGCACCGCAATGACATCAGCCCCGGCGCTACCGGCGACCAATCTTGCCGAAGGATGCTATGCTAACCTGTTTGCGGGCAGCGGCATCACCGGCGCCCCGGCCCTTCCCGCCACCACCCTTGCACGGGAGTGCTACGCAGGTATGTTCCGGGAGTGCCAGAGCCTCACTTCCGCTCCGGCCCTTCCTGCCACTACGCTTGCCGAGGGCTGTTATATGAATATGTTCGACTACTGCACCTCGCTCACCACGGCTCCCGCGCTGAACGCGCCCACGCTGGTGCGCTACTGCTATGCCTATATGTTCCGCGACTGCAGTTCGCTCGGCGCCCTGACGTGCCTTGCCACCAATCCCGACTGGGACCGGGATGCAGAAGAGCCCGACTACGATGCTCCAAATGCAGGAGCCCTCTCTGAGTGGATGTCAGGCGTCAAGGCCGCCGGCACCTTCACCCGCAAGGCCGGCGTCACCTGGCCCCGCGGCGACTACGGAGTCCCCTCCGGCTGGACGGTTACTCCGTAGTCATTCTTCAATAATCTCCAGGGTGGTGAGGCCGTTGCGGGTGCCGATGACGTAGTTGAGGTCAAGATTCTCCCTGACCAGGCGGTCAAGGCACATTTCCTTGCCGAGCTGCATATGTACGCAGGTGAAGGTGTCGCCGGCGCAGAGTTTGGAATTCCTGGTCTCGACGGCCTCGAAGCGGTAATTGCCAAGATACTTGATTACGCACAGCCTGTCGGGCAGCCATCCGATGCGGATTCTTGTCCCGACGGCAAGGGAATCTATGTCAATACCGTCTCTTCCGTCCATTTCCGACTCGGTGGCCGAGGTAGCCCTGTCGTTCTTCTTCCTGGCTATATGGCCATTGATTTTTGTATCATCGCTGTCGGGTTTATCAGATCTATTTGATTTATTTTAGTAGTTAATATCCAACGCCTTGCAATATGAGCCAGACCCCGCGGAACTCATCCGCCAAGAAGACCTTGATCATTATCGGCGCCATCGTTGCCGGCTTCATCCTCATCTTCGTCGTCCGTGCCATCTGCATCAACGCATCAGTTGATCACGCTTATGACAAAGCGACCAAGGAATACAACAAGGCTTATGACAAAGCCAAAAGAGATGCCGACAGGATAATGAGAGACTATAGGTATTAGTATATTCTTACAAATCTTACGAATAAGCGGGGAGGCGACCTTTCCCGCTTCTTTTATATTCTAGAGAACGAGAGCCTTCAGCGTCGCGAAAGATATTCCCGGCGCTCCGGCTCGGGGAGCTTCTCGATGGCGTAGCGCAGCATAGTCCGGGGCATAGTAGTGCAGCGGGAGTCAAGAAATGACTCAAGTGCCTCCCTGTCGCGTTTGCCTGCCTCTCGCAGCAGCCATCCCACCGCCTTCTGTATAAGGTCATGGGGATGGTGCAGCAGGATATCTGCAATGGCGAAGGTGTCTTCAGTCTGCCCCTTGCGGACGAAGGCCATGGTGCTCACGATGCCTATCCTCTGCTCCCATATCGTAGCACCGTTCCCGGCAAGCTCATACAGGACCGTCCTGTCTTTGTCCAGCAGCCACTGCCCCAGCAGCGGATAGCAGCTCAGGTCCACAAGGTCCCAGTTATTGATGCTCCGGGTATGGGAGAGATAGAAATCCACGCACTCCCGCTGCAGCTCCCTGTCCTTTTTCGCATGCGAGAAGATTTCCACAAGGGCCAGCAGCCCCGCCAGCCTCAGCTCGTGATACCCGCTTTCAAGACACTCTTCCAAAGAAGAGAAATCCATCCCGCGCCAGCACTCCCCCACCACCTTCCTCGTCACGGGGACCTTGATACCGAGGAACCGGTCCCCCTCGCCGTACTGTCCGGGGCCCGTCTTGAAAAAACGCGCCAATCCCTCCACCTGCGACGCATCCGCACAGCTTAGCATTTGATTCACAAGGATATTCATTTTCATCCCAATCTTTGATTGCAAAGTTAAGAAAACTAAGGAGAAAGAAACACTTTACTCAATGGACTGCGCAGATTTACTCAATGCACTGAGTAAATATTAAGTGCGAAGTGTAGTACTGTCCTCTTCGCAAAAATGCCGTACGTTATACCGCTATGGCTTTGTCAAAAATATTCACTATCTTCGTAGAATTACGGTGCGCCAGCATGCGGCGGGGTTTGTGTCACTCAAATGTCGCGCCGAGCGCCGGACAAAAACTTAAATAACTAATTATAAGACAAATAAAAGACTAAGACATGTTCAAAGGACAACCAAAGGGACTGTTCGCCCTCGCGCTGGCCAACACAGGCGAGCGTTTCGGCTACTACACTATGCTTGCCATTTTCCTGCTTTTCCTGCAGGCCAAGTTCGGCTTCTCGGCAGCGGCCGCAGGCCAGTTTTACGCAATCTTTCTGGCCGCGGTTTATTTTATGCCCGTCATCGGCGGATGGCTCGCCGACAAAATCGGCTTCGGCAAGTGCGTAATCACCGGAGTCTGCGTAATGTTTGCCGGCTACCTGTGCCTCGCAATACCGACAGACGCATTCGCAGGGCGCAGCTTCGCCCTCACCCTGATGATAGGGGCGCTGCTCCTGATAGCCGTTGGAACGGGCCTCTTCAAAGGCAACCTGCAGGTACTCGTGGGCAACCTCTACGAC
>JAFSVP010000177.1 GCA_017444905.1 Bacteroidales bacterium | reverse complement strand
TGCCCGAGGTGGGCGTCGCCGTAAACAGTGGGGCCGCACACGTACAGCCCCACCCTTCCTTCGTGGATGGGCCTGAAAACTTCCTTGCTGCGGCTCAGTGTATTGGTGAGCTTCAATTCTCTCATAACGACGCGAAGATATAAAAAAATGTTATATTTGCGAATATGAAGTTCATTAGTTGGAATGTCAATGGCCTGCGAGCGGTGGCCTCGAAGGGCTTTGCAGACCGCTTTCTGGAGCTGGACGCCGATTTCTTCTGCCTTCAGGAGACCAAGCTGCAGGCGGGCCAGATAGATATGGAATTTCCCGGATACAGCTCCTACTGGAACTATGCCGAAAAGAAGGGGTACTCCGGCACCTGCATCTACTCCAGGCACGAGCCGCTCTCGGTAAAGCTCGGCATAGGCCGGACGGAGCACGACTCCGAAGGGCGTACCGTAACCCTCGAATTCCCTGACTTCTACCTTGTTGACGTTTATACCCCCAACTCGCAGGACGGCCTTCGGCGCCTCTCCTACAGGATGGAGTGGGAAGATGCTTTCCGCGACTATTTGACAGGCCTTGCGTCCGAAAAGGGAGTGATTGTTTGCGGCGATATGAACGTGGCCCACGAAGAGATAGACCTGAAAAACCCCGCCACCAACCATTTCAATGCCGGATTTTCCGACGAGGAGCGCGGCAAGTTCGGCGAGCTGCTGGCCTCGGGTTTTACCGACAGCTGGCGCAAGCTGCATCCCGGTGAGGCGAAATATTCCTGGTGGTCGTACCGCATGGCGGCGCGCGAAAGGAACGTTGGCTGGCGTATCGACTACTTCCTGGTTTCTTCTTCTCTGGAGGGCCGTATCGTTTCGGCAGATATTCACAATGAGATTTTCGGCTCCGACCACTGCCCCGTAGAACTCGTCCTGGAATGAAAAGCTTGAGGCTATCCACTGCAAGGGCCCTCCTTTTTGCACTGGCGCTTGCCCTTGCCTTCGCCTCCTGCTCGCCCAAGCAGGAGCCGGAGTTCCCGCCCCAGCAGGAACAGCCGGGAGGAGAGAGCCCTGACAATCCGGGAGGCGGAGAGCAACCCGACAACCCCGGCGGGGGAGAGAATCCCGACGTCCCGGGTGGCGGAGGGGAGCAGCCGGACAATCCTGATACTCCCGACACCCCCGACCAGCCTGACACCCCGGGCTTCCCGGAGCTGGAGCTCAATTTCACCGGCGTCTGGGAAGACCTTTATAAAGGAGAGAGCACACAGGTTTCCTGCTCCCTCACCGGGGGTGACCCGAATGCGGAACATGAACTCGAATACCTGTCGTCTGCGCCTGGCGTTGCAAGCATCACTCAGGACGGGGTGCTGAAGGCCCTTTCTCCGGGCTCCACGCTGGTAAGCGTAGGGGTGAAGGGTACCGGCCTTCGTATTGAGCGGACATATTATGTGGTTGACCTGCACCAGCTTAAGAGCCAGTACAGCCCCGAGCTCGTGATGTTCAAGGGCCAGACCATTTACTACAAGTCGGTAATGCAGTCGTGGGACTTTTTCGATGACTGGTTCTATGTGTGTCAGGTGTGCGGAGCTCCCCATACCCTGACCTTTACGCGTAAGCCCGTTCTGGAGGAGACCCCACAGACTTATATGCACCTGAGGTATTACGGTCACGGCGACAATATCTTCGTCGAGCGCTGCCCTGACGGAGATTATCTCTGGGTATCGAATTACGGCACGCTGGAGTCCGGAGCCACCAACCGTTACTCCGAATCGCAGGTGCTTTCAAGGGTGAAGTTTGTGCCCGGAGCACTGCTGCTCCCTGCTGACGCGCACGACAACTACCTGATTCCCGGGATGAAGAAGCTGATTGCAGCCTTCGACGAGGATAACGGAAGGGTGGCGATATGGAGCCGCGACGCCTCCGGGCAGGCCTGGATCAACGTGTACGACAAGAAAGTGCTGCAGGCCCTGCCGCAGGAAGATATACAGCTGAGCTACTCAATAAGTTACGGTTCGCCGGTGGTGACCGAACGCCCCGTGGTGCGCGGGCGCAATCTCTTGAAGACGACACCCTTGCATAAGTTCAAGCTGCCGTTCAACGGCGCCCCGCAGGGCTTCGACTATCACCACGACAAGGTCTATTTCTTTCGTGGTTCCGGTGCCGAGGCCGAAGACAGGCAGGCCGGAACCGGCCGCAACCGGGCCACTGCCTACTATATAAATACGGGCTCCAAAATCCTCGTACAGGTAAATATACCCTGGGTTGACGACGTGCAGCTCCTGAATGACGAAGGGCTTACAGACCTTGGCTATTTCGAGCCCGAGGGCATAAAGGTGAAAGACGGGGTAATCTACCTTGGCTTTGCAAGCAAAGACGCCGGCGACTCGCCGGAGAGAAGAGTCAATATTTTCAAGTATCCGATATATTTTTAGCAGTATTATGTATTGTGATCGTATGAAAGAATGTGCCGTGACCCTGCCGGCCGGCCGGTCCTGCGTGAAATATTTCTGCCTTTTCGCCCTGATGCTCCTGTCGCTCCCCGCCTGCCGGAAGTCCGGCCCTGAAGGCCCTTCGCAGCCGGAGGACACTTATGTAAAGCCTGAGCTCGGCAAACCCCTGACTCCCTGGGTTGAAGGTTACCTCGACATTCACTGCATCAACGGAGGCAGGGGGGAGTCCTATTATATAATAATGCCCGACGGTACCACGATGCTCGTAGATGCTGCAGGCGCCACCGATTCGGAGCGCCAGGCCGAGGGCAACAGCTACCTCCCTTCCAGGCCCTCGATGTATTTTACCAGCGGGAATGTTATAGTAAGCTATGTCAAGCACTTCGCCCCTGCGGTCTCGAACGGGCGCATCGACTATCTGATGCTCTCGCACTACCATTCCGACCATCAGGGCTCCTTCACCACTGCTTTTGCCGACTATAACTGGGGATGTATGGATAGTTCCGGCTCTCCCGTGCCGACGCTCGATCTCAATGCCGGCGGATTCATCCTGAACGGGCTCACCGAGGTGGGCGCAAGCATCCCCGTGGGCAAAGTGATAGACCGAGGCGACTGGGATGCCCGTGCATCCAACACCTACAATACGACCAATAATCACAGCCGTTATAAAAATTATCTCAATTTCCTTGACTGGAGCGCCCGCCAGAACGGAACCGTGCGTGAAAAGATACGCGTGGGGCATACCGACCAGGTGGTACTGAAGAAAAAGCCTTCGGCATATCCTGATTTCAGCATAAGGGCGATAGCGGGCAACGGTGACGTCTGGACCGGCAAAGGCGTGGAAGTGAACACCGACTACATGCCGCCGGCATCGGAGTTCCTGGCCAACGTGAAGACGTGGGATGTGAACGAGAACATACTTTCCTGCGTATTTACAATGAGTTACGGAAAGTTTGACTATTTCTCGGGCGGCGACATCCAGTACAATGACTACACTGAATTCTCCTGGAAAGACATTGAGAAGCCGATTGCCAAAGTGGTGAAGCCTGTCGAAGTGATGAAGGCTTGCCACCACGCCACTTCCAATACCAACAGCTCCGCGTTGATATCAGCCCTTTCGCCCGACGTTCTGCTGGTGGGCGTGTGGACCAGGAATCAGCCCAACGCTTCCACTATGGGGCGGTTTTACAAGGCCGTGCCTTCGCTCAGGGTTTTTACGACCAATATGGACGACTCGGCGCGCGACAAGCTTGAGGCTGCCGGCATCCTGACCAAGGTCTTCGGGGCAACTTCAGGGCATATCGTCGTGCGTGTGAGTCCGGGCGGAGGCGAGTATTACGTTTATGCCCTCGACGACGGCGACTTCCACTATAACGTCAAGGCTATCCGGGGCCCGTACGAGTGCAAATAGCCGTAGCCGGGAGGTGATGGCTAAGGCAGCCGCTACAGCAGAGTGGCGGTGAAGAGTTCCTTTTCTTTGGGTGTGAATCCGCGCCTCTCGGCGTAATCATCAAGAGTTCCAGCATCCACCTTGCCTATCGAGGCATAGCTGGCTTTGCGGTGTGCGATTACAAGGCAGCAGACGCTCTCTTCAGGTATCATTGCGCAGGACTCAGTGAGCCTGATTCCGAGCCCGCCGGGGAGCAGAGCCAGGGCGTCGCGCTTCAAGCTGTGGTCGGGGCAGCAGGGGTAGCCTATGCCCGGCAGTATTACCCTGAGGCTGCAAAGTGTTGAGAGCTTGTCTTTTACGAAGGATGATGCCGCATCGGCAAGGCAGGCCTTCACCGCGTGGGTTACAAGCTCGTTGCTGCCGTCCGGGACTGTCGGTGCGGCGTTGGAGCGAATTGCGGCGGGCTGGCTGATGCCCGGGCCTGACGTGTATGCGTAGCTAGTAGCAGGCTCCGTATGCTCGGCAGTGTCCGGCAGCACCGTGGCGGCGAATAGTCCCAAGGGGGCCGTGCCAACAGTTGGGAAGAAATCAGCAAGGCAGCCGCCGGCGCCCCTTAGCATCGGGAACCTGCGCTCTCCTTTCTGAACTGCGCCCCCGCCGGTACCAGTTTCAGAAGCGCCGAGGCCTCCCTTAACTGCGCATCCGCCTTCCAGGACTATGTCGTCGCACTCTCTGCGGGCGTCGAAGAAGCGGGCGCACAGGCGTACCTTCAAATCGTTCAGAACGGCTCCGGCCTCGCTCCGGAAGGCCTTTCCGGCCTCGGAGTCCTTCTGCTTTATCCCGCAGATTGCGTCGAACATGCGCCAGTCTATATGCTTTAAGAGTTCCGCTCCTGAAAGCGTAAGGTCCAAGTCGTCGAAGCGAACCCTGCAGAAGCCGCCATCGTCTTGTGTCGTGCCGGAGCCGGCGGAGGTGTCGCAGGCGCTGCCCTCGCGCCGGTGCGGGGCAGAATCATCCCCGGCTTCCGTTCTGCCTTTAGCATACGGGACGCTTGCCCTCGTGAAATCTTCGTCGGACGAGCCTTCCGGGCCTTCCAAATCCGAGCCTGTCCGACCATCCGTATCAGAAGCTGCCGGGGTATTCCCTCCCGCTCCGGAGTGCAGCTCGCGCAGGTGCCGGAACTCCTCCTGCGAAGCCCTGCGGAAGGCTTCGGGGTCGGCAAGGCACTTCTTGGCCATCACGGCCGTGGCTGAAGCGTCGGCCCCGTAATGCACGTTGTCGTATAGCGGCGCGAGCTTCAGGGCGGTGTGCAGGGCCGAGGCCGCGGCTCCGCCTACGAACAGCGGAGTAGTCATCCCCCGGCGCGCCATCTCGCGGCAGACTTGCTCCATACGGAAGAGCGACGGCGTTATCAGTCCGCTCAGGCCGATGATGTCGGCTCCTGCCTTCCGGGCTTCGTCAAGGATGGTGTCGCAGGGAGTCATCACTCCCAGGTCTACCACTTCGAACCCGCTGCATTCCAGCACTATGGCTGTGATGTTCTTGCCTATGTCGTGCACGTCGCCCTGTACGGTGGCAATCACGAAAACCGGCTTTCGCGCCCTGCCGGTGCCGTCTCCGGAGCCTTTGCCCATAAAGGGCCGCAGCAGCGACACGGCTTCTTTCATTACCGAGGCCGACTTCACTACCTGTGGCAGGAACATCTTTCCTGAGGCGAAAAGCTGCCCCACCTTCTCCATTCCGGCCATCAGCGGGCCTTCCACTATCTCAACGGCATCTTTTTCTTTGAGAAGAAGGGAGATGCTATCAGCAAGGGGTCTCGTATCTCCCCTTACCAGTGCCTCTGAAAGCGCTTCTGAAGGGGATAACGCTCCGGCTCCACACTCCGCATCAGCCTGTCGTTCACCGCCTTTCCCGTCAAAGCAACCATCTCCCCGTAAGCCCCCTTTCCCGGCCTCCGGCGATGCAGACTCTTTCCCGGCAGTCCCTGCAGGACCTCCAGCTCGCGCAGCCGCCTCCCGCTCCGCAATTCCGGAAGCGATTGCGGTAAGCCTTTCCGTGGCGTCGGGCCTGCGGTCGAAAATCAAATCTTCTACGGCTTCCAGAAGCTCCGCCTCGATATCGGAATACACTCCCAGCATCTGCGGATTGACTATGGCCATATCGAGCCCGGCCCGGCAAGCGTGATACAAAAATGCCGAATGCATCGCCTCTCGCACGCGGTTATTGCCCCTGAAGGAGAAAGACAGGTTCGAAATGCCTCCGGAGGTGCGTGCTCCGGGAAGATTCTCCTTTATCCAGCGCACCGCCTCTATGAAATCTACCGCAAAGCGGGCGTGCTCCGGAAGCCCCGTTCCGATGGTGAGGACGTTGGGGTCGAAAATGATGCTGGAAGCCGGGATTCCCGCCTCGGTAAGTATCTTGTACGCACGGGCGCAGATTGCAGTCT
>JAFSVP010000176.1 GCA_017444905.1 Bacteroidales bacterium | reverse complement strand
TGGTCTCGACGGGAGTTACGTTGAAGAAGAGATAGCCGTTGTCGCGGTAGAGCTTAGAGATGTCCATCTCGTTCTGCTTGCCGCCGCCGTAGAGGCGCTTCTCCATCGACACGACGTCGTAAACGTCGCCCTTGTGTACCTGGAGCACGTCGGCGAGGACTTCGGAGGGGTAAACCGAGTTGCCCGTCCAGGTAACGTCGCGGAAGTAGTACTTGTCGCCCTCCTCGAACACGAGGTCGATGGCGAGGCGCTTGGGCTCGATGTAATACACCGAGTCGCGCACGAGACGGGCGTCGCGGTATCCGGCCTCGTTGAAGGCCGACACGACGGATTTCTTGTCGGCGATGTACTCCTTCTCGTTGAACTTCTTGCTGTTGAAGAAGTTGTATATCTTGTTGGACTTGGTCTTCTTCATCGCCCTGGCGAGCTTGAAGTCTTTCACGTGCTCGTTGCCGATGAAGTTTATGTCCTTGATGCGCACGCGATCGCCACGCTCGACGGCGAAATTGACGCGCACCGCGTTCTTCACCACCGAGTCGCGCTGCACCTCTGCCTTCACTGCGGCCTTGAGGAAGCCTTTCTCGGCGTAGAAACGCTTGATTATGTCGATTGAAGTCTTTTCGACATATTCGGAGAACTCGCCTCCGCGGCGGAGGTTAAGCCTCTCCTGAAGCTCCTTCTTGTCGCCCGACTTCACGCCGGTGAAAGTCCAGCGCGAAACCCTCGGGCGCTCCTTGATGCTGATTTTGAACCAGGCGGTATCGGCTTTTGCGCTCACGCGGTCGATATCGAGCGACACGTCTTCGAAATAGCGCTGCAGCCACAGGCGCCTGACGATTCCGGTGACGTCGTCGCCGGGGACGGTGATTTCCATCCCGGGCTGCATTCCGGTAAGCTGGATTATCTGCTGGGAGCTGAAATAGCTGTTGCCTTCTACGCTGACTCCGCCCACGATGTATTTCCTGGGCTTGTTGTAGTCTACTTCAACCGCTGCGTCCTGGGCCCGGAGCGTTCCGGACAGGGCCATGAGCAGGAGCGAAAAGGCGGCGGCTATATATCTTTTAGTCATTCTCAACCGATAAAAGTGCAAATATCGTACTTTTATTTCACTTTTCCGAATCGTCGCTCACGCGAAGAGTACTCTTCGAGAGCTTCGAAAAACTGCTCCCTTCTAAAATCGGGCCAGAGCACCGGGGTGAAGACGAATTCGGTATATGCCAGCTGCCAGAGAAGATAGTTGCTCACCCTCTGCTCGCCGGAGGTGCGGATAAGCAGGTCGGGGTCGGGAACTCCGGCAGTAACAAGGTATGGTTCAATGGATTCGCCCCCCTCTTCAGCCATTCTGCGGGCAGCCTGGGCGATATCCCAGCGGCCGCTGTAGCTGATGAAAAGTATCATCGTCATCTCGGCTCCGGGAGCCGTGTTCTCGTCCATAACCTTCACGGCCTCCTGCAATTCGGGAGAAAGCCTGCCGAGATTGCCGAGTATGCGCAGGTGCACCTTGTTGGCCTTCAGCTCGGCCTCTTCCGACTTCAGGGAGCGGAGCATCAGCTCCATCAGGCCGGCCACTTCCCCTTCGGGACGGCCCCAGTTCTCCTCGGAGAAGGCGTAGAATGAAAGGTATTCCACGCCCGCATCGTGAGCGGCGCGCAGCACGCTGCGTATGCTTTCAACACCTTCGGCGTGGCCGAAAAGACGGTCCTTGCCTTTCTGGCGGGCCCAGCGCCCGTTGCCGTCCATTATTATCGTTACGTGACGGGGAGCCTTCATCGCAGTACTGTTTCGTTGCGCAAATCCTCTCCCCAGTGGAGCTTGCCGCGAAGGGCCGCGATGAAGTTCGAGCCGCTGAGAACCACTCTCTGGAGCGAGAGCGGGAGAGCGTCGACCTCCAGCACGGAGCTTGCGGGAATGAGGTATTCGCAGTTATCGACAGTAAGTTTGACCTCGTCGTCGCGGGAGCGGAAGGAAATTCGTATCCGCGAGTCGTCGGGCACTATCAGAGGCCTCACGTTCAGGTTGTGGGGCGCGACCGGGGCGACTATGAGCACCCTCGAAGCGGGGTGGCAGATGGGGCCTCCCACGCTCAGAGAGTATGCCGTGGAGCCTGAACTCGTTGACACCAGCAGGCCGTCAACCCAGTAGGCAGGCAGGGAGCGACCGTCAACAGACACGTCAACCCCGAGCATCGAGGCCCCCTTGCGGGAGACGCAGACGTCGTTGAGAGCCTTGAGGGGAGAAGTGCAGCCTTCCCATCCGCTGACCTGAAGCATACCCCTCAGGCTTATCGAGTAGGTGCCTTTCACGAGGGCGTCGAGCACGTCCTCCGGACGGTTCTCGGAGAGGAAGCCGAGCCTTCCGAAATTGACGCCGAGCACGGGTACGGAAGCCTCTTCGGCCATAGCCGCGGCGGTAAGGAAAGTACCGTCGCCGCCAAGGCTCAGGAGCATATCGGTGCCCTGCGGAAGCGGACCGGGGGCATCTACGGGTACGGTGCTGAAACCTGCGGACTGCAGGCCCTCGAGCAGGCCCGTCACTTCGGAGCGCCCGGCAAGGCTCTTGTCTTTCAGATAGTAGGCGAGTATCATTCGAGCCCCAAATTTAGTACATTTATTTCACTTTTATTTATATTTTTGCAGTTATGACAAAACTTAGCGTCAATATCAATAAAATCGCCACCATCCGCAACGCCCGCGGAGGCAATCTTCCCGACGTACGGCTGGCCGCCATCCGCTGCCAGGAGTTCGGGGCGGAAGGCATTACCGTGCATCCCCGGCCAGACGAAAGGCACATCCGCTACTCCGACGTAATGGACATACGCCCCGTCATCACAACGGAGCTCAATATCGAGGGCAACCCCATACCGCGATTCCGCGAACCCGTGCTGGCGGCACGTCCCGACCAGGTGACTCTGGTGCCCGACGCGCCCGATGCGCTCACCTCCAACGCCGGATGGGATACGGTCGCCCACCGCGGTTTTCTCACTGAAGTAGTCGGCGGGTTCAAGAGCGCCGGCATCAGGGTTTCGGTCTTTACCGACCCCGACCCGGAGATGGTAAGGGGCGCCGCCGAGTGCGGGGCGGACAGGGTCGAGCTCTACACGGCAGGCTACGCCGAGCGCTACCCTTCGGGGCGCGAGGAGGCCGTGGCTCCGTACGTCAGGGCTGCCGAAGCCGCGCGCGAAGCCGGCCTCGGGCTCAACGCCGGACACGACCTGAGCCTGGAGAATCTGGGCTGGTTCATTCGCTGCATCCCCTGGACAGACGAAGTTTCGATAGGGCACGCCCTCATCAGCGACGCGCTGTATATGGGCCTCGAAGCCACCATCAAGGCTTACCTGCGGGAGATTCGGATTTTTTAGTTACATTTGCATTTTGCAATTTTAAGTACAAGAGATAAGATGAAAAAAATTATCTACGGCATCGCGGCCGTCTGCGCCATGGCCTTCACGGGCTGCAACGCCACTCCTTCCAACGAAAGCAAACCGGCTGCCGATTCCACCGCAGTCGCCGGATCCATCGTTTTCTTCAACCTCGACAGGGTCATGAAGGAGTACGATATGGCGAACGACCTCCGCAGCGTGGCCGAAACCAAAATCAACAGCATCAACCAGGAGGTCAACCGCCGCGGCTCCAAGCTCGAGAAAGACTCCAAGGCTTTCCAGGAGAAAATCAACAAGGGTCTCATCACCCAGTCGGTAGCCGAAGTGCAGTACAAGAAGCTCCAGGAGCAGCAGGAAAGCTTCAGGCAGTATGCAGCACAGAAGGAGCAGGAAGTCGCCGAGGAGCAGCAGGTGATGATGAACCAGATTGCCGACGCCATCAAGACCTTCGTCGATGAATACAACGCCGAAAAGGGTTACGCGATGATACTCACCACGCAGGGCGACATCCTTCCCATCCCCGTGGTCACCGCCGACAGCACCCTCGACATTACCGACGAGCTGCTTGAGGGCCTCAACGCCGCATACGTAAAGAACAAGGCCGAGAACAACGCCCAGTAAAGCTGGCGGGAGCTGCCGTTTTGAAAATCGCCATACTGTCCTGCTTCTATCCCTTCAGGGGAGGTATCGCCCAGTTCAATGCAAGCCTGCTTGGCGAGCTGGGGCGGGAGCACACGGCCAGGGCGTTCAATTTCACGCTGCAGTACCCTTCCTTCCTTTTTCCGGGAAAGACCCAGTACGCCGGTCCCGACGACGGGGCCCTGAAGGTGGAATCGACCGCCGTCCTCAGCACGGTAAATCCCCTTTCGTGGATCCGCACCGCCCGCGCAATCAGGCAATGGGGTGCGGATTTACTTATCCTGCGCTACTGGATGCCGTTTTTCGCTCCTTCTCTGGGGTACGTAGCAAGGCACTGCGGCAAGGCCTGCAAGGCAGTTGCCATAGTAGACAACGCCATCCCTCACGAAAGGCGGTTTCTTGACGTACCGCTTACGAAATGGTTCCTCCGCAGCCTTTCGGGGGCGGTCACGATGAGCGAAGAAGTGGCCTCGCAGGCAAAGAAGCTGCGTCCGACATTCCCCTGCACCACGCTTCCCCATCCCCTTTATTCTCACTTCGGTGAGAAGATGCCGAAGGCCGATGCCATGGAGGCACTCGGGATACAGGCCGGCCCCGGAAAGGAATGCCGCTGCCTGCTCTTCTTCGGGCTGATACGGGAATACAAGGGCCTGGACATTCTCATACGCGCATTCGGAAGCCTCGACAGCTCCTACTGTCTGATTATTGCCGGCGAGTGCTACGGCGACTTCTCGCCCTACGCATCCCTCATCGAAAGCAGCCCCGCAAGGGAGCGCATCCACCTTTTCAACCGTTTCATCCCCGACGGCGAGGTAAGGCTCTTTTTCTCTGCCGCCGACGCTGTGGTTCTCCCCTATAGGAGCGCGACGCAGAGCGGAGTTGGAGCCGTGGCCTGCAGTTTCGAAGTTCCGCTGGTGGTTACCGATACCGGGGCGCTGAGGCGCACCATAGGAGAAAGCGGCATAGGGATAGTCGTCGACAGGGCCGACGAGGAGAGCGTATGCGACGGCGTACGCAGGCTTTTCGATACTCCGGGCCTCGCAGAAGGATGCCGTGAAAAAATGCGTGCGGAAAAAGAGCGCCTCTCGTGGCGCGGATTCTGCAACGGACTGATACGTTTTTGCGAAGAAATATGACGAAACGATTCATAACTGCCGCTTTCTTGCTCTGTCTCCTGCTCAGCCCCGCAGGGGCGTCGGCACAATGGTTCCTCTTCCCGGGGAGCCGCCCCCAGAGCGACACCCTCACGGTCATTTCCAAGGAAGCGAAGGACGAAGGCGGCGCGGCAAGGCGCCCGGGCAATTCCGGCAGCGGGAATACAAGCCATTCAGGTACAGGGCTTCAGGACGATTCCGGAAGCGGGAGCCTGAGCTTCGGCGCCGCTGTTCCCGACAGCTCGTCGGTCCGCAATGAAGATGCCGATACGACGGGACTCCCCTACCGCTGGAGGCAGCACCGCAACGACTTTGAAAACGCACTGAAGGTCTGCCTCATACTGCCCTTCAGAACTTCCGGAACGCCGAATTCCAACTTCCTCGACTTCTATTCCGGAGCCCTGCTTGCCGCAGACAGACTGGCCTCCGCAGGAAGCCGTATTTCCCTCAGGGTCTTCGATTCCGCCGAAGGGCTGCCGGGAGCCGGCGTCCTGCAGGAGAGCGACCTTATAATAGGGCCCGTAAGCTGCGATGACATACTTCCCGCCCTGGCCCTTGCAGGCGGCAAATTCATCGTATCCCCCCTCGACCCCAAGGCGGCCGAGTTCACCTCAAGGCACAACCTGATACAGGCTCCTTCCGGATGGGAGGCGCAGGTTGACGGAATGGTGCAGTGGCTCGCTGCCGACCTCACGGAAGGCGAAAGCGTGATTCTGCTCCAGAGCGACTCCGAAGCCGGCGGCGAGATTACGGGGCGCATGGCCCTCAGGCTCGCCGACGCGGGCATTCCCTACGAAATCAGTTCCGCGCCCTTCCCCGAAGAAGGCGGGCGGGCTGCCGGGACAAGCTTCGTGATTGCATCCGAGAACGACGAGTTCTGCTGCAACTGCATACGCGAAATCGCCATAGCAAACCTTCAGGGAGGCGATTACTCGGTTTACAGCACCTCACGGCTGAGGGCCCTCCAAGACCTTGAGACCGAGAGCCTGCACGCCGCCAGGACCCACATTACCGCCAGCTATTACGCCGACCAGGCCAACCCCCTGGTACAGGCTTTCGCCCGCGATTACAAGCGGCTGTTCAAGGCCGAACCCGGGCAGTGGGCATATCAGGGATATGACCTTATGTATTATTTCGGGCGCAGGATGACGGAAGACCCGCAGGACTGGCCCCTTTTCCTCCCCGACCACCCGGCTACCGGGCTCCAGACCGACTTCCGCTTCGACGGCTCGGGCAGGAACAACACGGCGGTGCGCAAACTCCGCTACGATCCGGCAAACACCATCACCATCATAAAATGACGAATACCGTTAAATGTTTGATTATAGGCGGCGGACCTGCAGGTTACACCGCTGCCGTATATGCAGCCCGCGCCGCCCTCTCCCCCGTGCTCTACGAGGGCCCCGCTCCCGGAGGGCAGCTCACCACCACCACGGTGATAGAGAATTTCCCGGGCTTTCCGCAAGGGGTTGACGCCAACTCGCTCATGGCCGACATGCGCTCGCAGGCAGTGCGGCTCGGAGCCGACGTAAGAAACGGCATCATAGTGAAAGCCGAGCTTTCTTCAAGGCCCTTCCGCTTCACCCTCGACTCGGGTGAAGATATATGCGCCGAAGCCGTAATCATCGCCACCGGCGCCACTGCCAAATACCTCGGCCTGCCCTCGGAAGAGAAGTTCAAGGGCCTGGGAGTATCGGCCTGCGCCACCTGCGACGGCTTTTTCTACCGCCGCAAGGACGTTGCCGTGGTGGGCGGAGGCGACACCGCCTGCGAAGAGGCCACCTACCTCGCGGGCCTCTGCCATAAAGTATATATGATAGTAAGGCGCGACGTCCTCCGGGCCTCTTCCGCGATGCAGCGCAGGGTAATGGAGACTCCCAATATCGAGATTCTCTGGAACTGCAGCACGCAGGAAGTCCTCGGCGACACGTCCGGCGTGACGGGAGCAAGGCTCCTACGCAAAAGCGGAGAAGTTTTCGACATAGCGATTGACGGCTTCTTCGTGGCTATAGGCCACCATCCGCAGTCGGAGCTTTTCAAGCCCTGGATAGAGACCGACGAAAACGGTTACATCATTACCGGCGCCAAGGACAGCACCACCAATGTAGAAGGCGTGTTCGCCGCCGGCGACGTGCAGGACCCCCGCTACAGGCAGGCCATTACCGCAGCGGCATCGGGCTGCCGCGCCGCCCTCGACGCCGAAAAATTCCTGAAACGATGAAGACTCTACGCACATTCGCGGCGATTCTCGTCGTTACGGCCGCTGCAATCGCATGCAAGTCGCAGTACGAACTGCTGCTCTCGGGCAACGACTCCGAGGCCAAGTACGAAGCCGCGTTCGACTATTTCAACGCCGGCAAATACCAGAAGGCCGCACAGCTTTTCGAGTCACTGTCGATTATAACCAACGGCACGTCCCGCGACGACACCGTCCAGTACTACCGCGGGCTCAGCAATTACCGCAACAAAGACTACTACACGGCCGAGACCAATTTCGAGCGTTTCCTCGAGCAGTATCCCCGCAGCCCCTTCGCCGACGAGGCGGAGTTCCTGCGCATCGACTGCCTGTACCGCTCGACGCTCCGCTACGAGCTTGACCAGACCCCTACCTACAAAGCCATCAACGCCATCGGGGAGTATCTTGCAAGCCACCCCGGAAGCGAATACAAGTCAACCTGTTACAGTATGATGGACGAGCTTGACGGAAGGCTCGACCGCAAGGCCTTCGAGAACGCCAGGCTCTACTACAGGATGGAGGACTACAAAGCCGCAAGGGTGGCGCTGCGCAACGTCCTGAAGGACGACGCCGACAACCGCTACCGCGAGGATATCCTTTACTACACGGCGATGGCCTCCTATAAATTCGCCTCGCTGAGCGTTCCCTCGAAGCAGAAGGATAGGTTCCTCGTATTCTACGACGACTACTACAACTTCATCGGCGAATACCCCGAGTCAGCCCGGCGCAAGGAGCTTGACGCCCTTTTTAAGAGGACTAAAGAAAAATATTGAAACTTTGCGCTCACGCACGTATGTATTGATAATATGGAAAAGAAAATACCTGACAACACCGTAACGAGGGACATCAAGGACCTCGCCGCCCCCACGGGCAACATCTATGAGACTACAGTAATCCTCGCCCAGCGCGCCAACCAGATTGCCCTGGCCGAGAAAAAGGCCCTGAACAAGCGCCTCGAAGAGTTCCGCGTCGAGCACGACACGATGGAGGAGGTTTTCGAGAACGAAGACCAGATCAACATCTCCAAGGAGTACGAAGTGAAGCCCAAGCCGGGGCTCGTAGCCATCGCGGAATTCGAGGCCGGAGAGCTTCAGTACCGCGTTGCCGGAGGCGACGATAAGTTTTAATGCTGCGCAGCCTGCACATACGCAACTATGTCCTCATAGACTCGCTCGATATTGAATTCCCCGACGGTCTGGTCATCTTGACGGGCCGCACGGGAGCGGGCAAGTCTCTGCTGCTGGGAGCCATTGGGCTTCTGGGCGGGGGCAGGGCCGACGCCTCCCTTATCGGAGGAGGCGCCGGGAGTTGCGTGGTGGAAGCTGAATTCGACACTCCGGAAGGCCTGAGGATAATCAGGCGCGTGCTGTACGCATCGGGGCGCTCGCGCTGTTTCATCGACGACTGCCCCGCGTCGCTCCCCGAGCTGTCGGAGCTTTGTTCAAGGCTCATCGACATCCATTCCCAGCACCAGAGCCTGCTTCTTACCGACAGGCAGTACCAGCTCTCGGTAATCGACCGCTACGCCTCCGACGGCACTCTGCTTGAGGATTGTTCCAGGTCGTGGAAGGAGCTTTGCGCGCTGAAGGCCGAAAAGGAAGAGCTTGCCGAAAGGCTCAGGCGCTCCGTTGCCGAGAAGGAATACAACGAGGCGCAGTACCGCGAGCTGTCGGCTGCCGGCCTGAAGGAAGACGAGCTTCAGGAGCTCGAAGAAGAGCAGAAGGCCCTCGCCAATGCAGGAGAGATACGCGAAAGGCTCTCAAGGGCCGCCGCCGCGTTCGCCCCTCCCGGGCAGACCGAAATAGTCGAATCGCTTACTGAAGCGCGCCGCCAGCTGGAGCACGCCGCCTCGTTCATTCCGAGGCTGGCCGAGCTTGCAGGGCGGGTGGAATCAGCCCGGCTGGAACTGGACGACGTCTATTCCGAGCTTTCCTCCGAAGCCGAGAAGACCGACAACCCCGAAGTCCGGCTCGCCGAGGTGGACGAAAGGCTGTCGCTGCTCTACCGACTGCTGAGAAAGCACGGGGTGCGGGAAGTGTCGGAACTCATCGCCATTCGCGACAAGTTCGGAGAGTCCGTTTCCGACGCCGAGTCGCTGGACGGGCGCCTCGAGGAGCTCGACGCCCGAATCGCCAAAGCCGAAGCCGCCCACGAAAAGCTGTGTGCAGACCTTCACGAGGCCAGGAGCGCAGCCTCCGCCCGCCTTGCCGGGGAAATCACCGCATCCCTTCATTATCTTGAACTTGAGAAAGCCTCTTTCAAGGCGGAGCTTTCAAAGGCTGAGCCCGGAGCCACGGGGGCAGATGCCGCAGTTTTCCTTTTTTCAGCCTCGGGAGGCCGGGGCGTGGAGCTCGGGAAGTGCGCGTCCGGAGGAGAGCTTTCGCGTATAATGCTCGGCCTCAAGGCCGCCCTTGCCCGCTTCGAAGGCATGCCCACCCTGGTTTTCGATGAAATCGACACGGGAGTTTCGGGCAGCGTGGCCGACAAGATGGGCTCCATGATTTGCCGTATGGGAGATACTTCGCAGGTTATCGCCATAACCCATCTTCCGCAGGTTGCCGCAAAGGGCAAGGCCCATTTCGTGGTTACGAAAGAGAGCGGCGAGGGGCGCGACGCCACCGGAATACGCCGCGTGGAAGGAGAAGAGAGGGTAGGCGAAATCGCAAGGCTCCTGAGCGGCGCGGAAGTAACGAAAGAGGCCATTGCCAACGCAAGGACACTTATCAACGGCTGAATATGAAAAAGTTATATTTATTTTTCCTGGCAGCGGCGCTGCTGTCGGCAAGCTCCTGCGTCAAAGACGAGAGCGTACTCTTCCGCCTTGCCACTATGGGCTTCATCCAGGAAGACCGTTCGTTCAAGGGAGACGACGGCGGAACCTATCTTTTCAGCAATACCGGCAACTCCCGGAACGAGGCGCTGGTAACGGCCGGCACCCGCCTGTATGCAGTGCTGGACGCTCTTTCCGAGGAGGGCACGAACCGCTACCGGGCAAAGCTTCTTGACTTCAACGTCCCCCTCTACAAAGAGATAGTGAAGCTGAGCGACTACCCCGAGCCTTCGGTGCTGGGCTCCGACCCCCTGTACCTCGGCGACTGGTGGTATTCGGGAGGCTGCCTCAACATGATAGCGGCCGTTAAACTCACACCCGACTCCGACAAGAAGCATATCATAAACCTTCTGCTCGACGATACCGCCCCCATTGAGGAAGAGGGGCTCATTTTCACCATCCGGCACGACGCCCAGGGAGACGTAATGGCTGACGGAGAGGATATTACGGGCGAAATGATAACTCAGCGCTTCCTTGCTTCCTTCCCTCTGGAGAGCCTTCTGCCGGAAGGGCTGGAAGAAGTCAAGGCAACGATGAACTGGCTCCAGGACGGCGCCACGCAGACAGAAAGCAAAGCACTTAAAATAAAATAATCATTATGGATCAGGCAACCAGGAAAAAGTACAACTACTGGCAGTGGCGCACTCTCATCATACTGATGATAGGCTACGCCCTCTTCTACTTCGTACGCAAGAATTTCAGCATCGCGATGCCGGCGCTGAATTCAGAACTCGGACTCACCAAGACCCAGCTCGGACTCTTCCTCACGCTGAACGGCGTCATCTACGGACTGTCGCGTCTCGTGAACGGATTCCTCGCAGACCGCTTCAGCCGCAAGAAGATGATGGCTCTCGGTTTGCTGCTCTCTGCAATCGTCAACATAGCCATCGGCTTCATCCCTGCGGTCAACAGTTTCTTCAACGTGCTTGACGCCAGCGGCAAGGCCACACTCGGCTTCGTTTACATACTCGGCTCGCTGTGGCTCATCAACGGTTATGTCCAGGGTATGGGATATCCTCCCTGCTCGAGCCTTATGGCCCACTGGGTAAAGCCCTCCGAACTGGCTACCAAGCAGTCGATTTGGAACGCATCCCACTCGATAGGCGCAGGACTTCTCGCCCTGATGATAGGCGCCATCCTCGGCAAGTTCACCAACGCAGCCTGGCAGTGGTGCTTCTGGGCCCCGGCAATCCTTGCCATCGGCGGCGCCGCAATGATTTTCTTCGGTCTCAAGGACACTCCCGCATCGGTCGGACTGCCCAGCCCCGAAGAGATGGACGGCCACAAGGCCACAGTCGCCACCGGGCAGGAAGAGGACCCCGAAATCACCAAGCTGGCCTACTCGAAGTTCGTAAAGAAGCTCGCCGTCGGCAATCCGATTATATGGATTATCGCAGCCGCCGACTTCTTCGTGTATGTCATCCGCTTCACCATCCTTGACTGGGGTTCCACCATACTCGTGGATTTCAAGAATATAGACATCACCCTCGCAGCCTCGATAATAGGCGCCTGCGAGATTGTGGGAGGCATACTCGGCATGCTCTTCGCCGGCTGGGCCACCGACAAGTTCTTCAAGAGCCGCGCCCAGCGCACCAGCGCCATCTGCACCATCCTGGCCGTCGTGTGCCTTGCAGGGTTCTGGCTCGTAAAGGACATCCCCTGGCTGTTCATCAGCCTTCTCGTGCTCTCCGCATTCTTCATCTACGGCCCCCAGGCCCTGCTTGGCATAGCCGCTTCCAACCAGGCCACCAAGAGGGCTGCCGCCACCGCCAACGGCCTCGTGGGCATAGTGGCATATCTGAGCCCCATCGTATCGGGCGCCGTCTTCGGACTTCTCGCCGACAGCAAGTGGGGATGGGACGGCGTGTTCGTAGCCGCCATTGCAATGGGCATCGTGGGCACCGTCCTCCTGCTCCTCCTCTGGAACAAGCCCGCCGACGGCTATGCCAAGGCCGACGAGCTTAGGAAGGAGGTCTATGCCGAATACGAGCAGAAGAAGGCTTTGAACGCCTTCGGCAAGTAGCCTTCACGCTTCAGCAGCAAATCACGAACCCGGGCCCCTTTCGGAGTCCGGGTTTTGCGTATCATAGGGGATGACGCCCTACGGCAGAGCGGCGCAACCGGCGTTATACCAACTCTTTGCGCCAGCGCGCAAGAGGGATGCCGAGCTGCCCGCGGTATTTGGCAATGGTGCGGCGGGCCACCTTGTAACCGCGCTTCCCGAGCTCTACGACCAGCTGCTCGTCGGTAAGAGGCTTACGCTTGTCTTCAGCGTCTATGCACTCGCGGAGGGCCTTCTTGAGCTCGCGCGTGGAGACTTCTTCGCCCTCGCTGTTCTCCATACCTTCGGAGAAGAAGTATTTGAGAGGGAAAATGCCGAACGGGGTTTCGATGTACTTGCTGTTGACCACGCGGCTTATGGTGGAGATATCGAAGCCCGTAATCTCGGCTATGTCTTTGAGCACCATAGGGCGCAGGTGGCTCTCGTCGCCGTCGGCGAAGTACTCCCTCTGGTAGTCCAGTATGGCGCCCATAGTCTTGCTCAGAGTGTTCTGCCTCTGCTTCAGGGCCTCGATGAACCACTTGGCCGAATCGAGCTTCTGCTTTACGAAACTCGCCGCCTCGCGGCGCTCGCGGTCGGTGGCTCCCCTGGCTGTGGCAAGAAGGTCGGCGTACTGCTTGTTCACCCTCAGCTCCGGCACGTTGAAGCGGGGCATCGAGAAGGTGAGAACCCCGTCGCGCTCTTCGAGGATGAAGTCGGGGACTATCTGCTGGGCCCTGTCGGAAACGGCGTCGCCCGCAGGCCCGCCGGGCGAGGGGTTGAGCTTCTTGATGCGGTTGAAGGCGTCCTTGAACTGCTCCTCGTCAATGCCGAGGCGCGACATTATCTTGTCGAAATGCTTGCTGGTAAAGTCGTTGAAACATTCTTCGAGTATGCGGACGGCGTTCTCCACGCTCGGCGAGGGCTTCAAAGCCCGCAGCTGCAGGAGCAGGCACTCTCGAAGGTCGCGCGCACCCACGCCTACCGGGTCGAATTGCTGGATTACGCCCAGAAGCTCCTCCACTTCGGCCTCGTCGGTCTCGATATTGGCCCTGAAGCTGAGGTCGTCTACCAGGGCGTCGACGCTACGGCGGAGATAGCCGTCGTCGTCGAGACTTCCTATTATGAAGGCCCCGATTTCGTACTTGCGGGGAGAAAGGTTGCGGTATCCGAGCTGCCTGAGGAGACTCTGGGAGAAACTCTCCTGCTCTGAAAAAGTGTTGTACTCGGGCCTCGGGTCCTTGCCCCAGTTGCTGACGGTGGTGCGGTAGGCGGGTATCTCGCCGTCTTTTTTCGGAGCGTCCAGCGAGACGTTGGCTGTCTCCGGGTCTTCGTCCTGAAGGGATTCGTCGTCAAGCACCGGGTTGCTCTCAAGCTCTGCGCGCACCCTCTGTTCAAGCTCCTGGACGGGCAGTTCAATGAGCTTGATGGTCTGTATCTGCTGCGGCGAGAGTTTCTGCTGCTGCTTGAGTTCGAGAGTATTGCGAATCATCAGTTGCGGACGATGAAAGCCGAGGGGAAGTTCTTCTGTATCGTCTTGAGGGCCGTGGCAGCCTCGGCTCTCGATGAGTAGTTGCCCACGGTTACTTTATAATAGGCGTACGAGAAAGTGCGCGACACGGGCACACCCGGGTACAGCCTGCGGAATTTGGCCGCAGCCGCCTCCGAGCCGCCGCGGGCCTTCTGGCCGTTGTCGAGATAGATGCGGATGCGGAAAGTCTGCTCGTCGAGACCCTCGGCGCTGCGCCTCTCGTTGCGCCCGACGTGGGCGGAAAGGGCGCTGCGCAGCGTATCGCTCTGCTCAACGGAAAGATTCTCCGACAGCTTTGAAAAAACATCGTAAACTGCCGTGGAGTCGGGAGTTTCCTGCCCGTAGGAGCGGAAGAAGGCCGCAGACAGGAGGAGTATGGCTGTCAAAACTCTTTTCATTTCGACGGGAGGAGGTTTTGCAACGGAATGTCCTTGTATTCAAAGTCCTTGCCAATCCCGCTGCGCAGGGTGGCCCGGAACGAGACGTCGGCCGTAAGGCGCGAGAAGTCGCCGCCTCCGAAAAGCAGGAGCAGCGAAAGTATGTTGGAGCCGTCTTCGGCTGCCATATGCAGGACTGCCGGGTAGGTCTTGTCGCTGCGCGACTCTACCGTGATGGCGTCGGCATAGAGCCTTACGCAGGGCCTGGAATCGAGCTTCAGGGTGGCCGTGGCCCGCGAAACAGTGAACTGCATAGAGGGATTGCGTACACCGAGCTCGACCACTGCGTCAAGCGACGACATACCTACCGGAGTCACCGACACCAGCGAGAAGGAAGTCAGCCCGATGTCCTTGAAGGACCCGGAGCAGGAACTTGAAGTGAAAGCTGCGAGCAGTATGGCCAGCAACAGGCGGACGGTCTTTTTCATACTTCACAAAGGTACGCAAAACTATCTGAAAAGCAAGACCTGCCGGGGCCCGTGCAGGATTTGGAAGAAAAGTGGAAAATTTTGTAAAATAGTGGAACAAAGTGGAAAATTTTTTCTACCTTTGTTCCCTGCGTGTAAGAAGTTAAAAAGATATGCTCTCCATCTACGGAAAATTCACGGCGAAGGTCGACGACAAGGGCAGGCTGGTCCTCCCGGTCGGCGTGCGCAGGGAGTTGCCGTCAGGCGGAGACCAGCGGCTGGTGTTCAAGAAGGGCATGTATGACAACTGCCTGGAAATGTACACCTTCGACGACTGGAAAGAACTGGAGAACAAGGCCAAGGCGGGGCTCGACCTCTTCTTCAACCACGAGCACATTATGCTCTGGAGGAAGTTTACCGCCAATCTCTGCATCACCGTCCCCGACCCCAGGCTCGGGCGAATCTCCATCGACCGCGATCTTCTTGACGCAATCGGAATCAGCAAGGAAGTGGTATTCTCCGGTGTCGGATTCAGGATGGAGGTATGGGCGAAGGAGTCGTTCGGCTCGTCGCTCATCAGCAACGAAGAATTCATTTCCATAGCAAAGGGTCTTTCAAGCAAATAACGGGAGGCTGAGCCATATGACCGGATATCATACTCCCGTACTTCTTGAAGAGAGCGTGAGCGCCCTCGTTACCTCCGCTTCAGGCAGCTATGCCGACGCCACCTTCGGCGGAGGCGGCCATTCCAGGGCCATTCTCTCAAGGCTCTCGCAGGAGGGCAGGCTGCTCGCTTTCGACCGCGATGCCGACGCCCTTGCCAACGCTCCGAAAGACGAAAGGTTCACCCTGATACACAATAACTTCAGGTTTATCTACAATTATGCGCGCCTCCTTGCCCCCGGCGGTCTGGACGGAATTCTCGCCGACCTGGGAGTAAGCTCCCACCAGTTCGACACGGCTTCGCGCGGCTTCTCGTTCCGTTATGACGCTCCGCTCGACATGCGGATGAACGTACAGGGCGGAAAGACTGCCGCCGACGTCGTCAATTCTTACACGCAGGAAGAACTGGAGAAGGTTCTCAGGATTTACGGCGAGGTCGGGAACTCCCGCAGGGCGGCGCAGCTCATAGTGTCGGCAAGGGCGGCGGCCACGCTCGCAACCACCGGCGACCTCAGCGCGGCGCTCGAGGGAGTCACGCCCCCCGTCGCTCCCCACAAGTACCTCGCGACGGTGTTCCAGGCCCTCCGCATAGAGGTGAACGACGAGATGCGCTCCCTGGAGAAGTTCCTCGAAGGGGCCGCCCGCTCGCTCAGGAGCGGAGGCAGGCTGGCCGTCATCACCTATCAATCGCTGGAAGACAGGATGGTGAAGAACTTCATTCGCAGCGGCAACGTCGAAGGCCGCGACGAGCGCGACGTCTTCGGCAGGAGCAAGGCTCCCCTGAAGGCCCTTGACCGCAAGCCGGTAGTCCCTTCGGAAGAAGAAATAGCATCCAACACAAGGGCGCGCAGCGCAAAGCTCCGCACCGCAGAGAAGATTTGACCATGGAGAGGAACTGGAAGATTCAGGACATCGGAAAAGGGCTCAAGAGCGCAGGCCTGGCCATTCTGAAGGGAGAGTTCCTCCTCAGGCTGAACGTGGGCAAGTACTTCATCCATATCATCTACGCCTTCTTCCTCATCGCGATGGCAATATGGATTTCGCTGCTCATCGAGGGAACTCTGGCCAAAGTGGAGAAGAACAACAGGATTATCAGCGAGCTGGAAATCATAAACGAACAGAAATATTTCGACTTCGAGGCGGCCAGCTCCCGCACAAGCGTAGCCGAAATGCTGAAAGAAAGGGGTTCGAAGGTCGGCACCCCCACGAAGCCGGCCACACTGCTGGTACAGTAAAAGATGGAAGATACCCGCACTGAGAAAAAGAAGCGTGACCGCATAGGATTCGTCATGTACGTCATCTACCTGGGGCTGATTATAGCCTCCGGGCTCGTACTGTGGGGTCTCGTGCGCATTCAGCTCAGCTTCAGCGTATCTCCCAAAATCGAGACTGCCCTCACTCCCCGCTCCGAGGTACACGTAATCCAGCCCCAGCGCGGCAAGATTCTGGACCGCGGCGGGCACGTGATGGCGATGGACTGTCCCGCCTACAAGATAGGTATGGACTGCACCGTGCGCAAGGAGGAGTTTGCAAGAGTCAAGGACACCCACAAAAGGGATTCGCTTGAAAAAGACTGGAGGTCCAAGGCCAGGGCCCTCAGCGCCGAGCTTGCAAAGGAACTCCCAGGGAAGAGCGAGTCCGAATTCCTCAGGATGATACTGAAGGCCCGCGAAGCCGACAAGAAATACCTGAAAATAGCCTCCAGCGTCGACTGGAACGCATACAACCGCATCAAGGAATTCCCCCTGTTCAAGGAGGGCCGATTCAAGGGCGGTTTCATAGCCGAGCACCTGAGCCGCCGCATCTACCCCTATGGCAAGATGGCGAGGCGCACCATAGGCTTCGTCCGCAGCAACGAATCCGGCGTAAGCAACACCCACATCGGCATAGAAGGCAGGTTCAACCACGAGCTGCACGGCACCGAAGGGCGCGAGTACCTCAAATATACCGACTCCGGCAAGCTCGCCGACAACGACAGCACGGGCTCCAGGGCCGTCAACGGCAGGGACGTCCGCACCACCATCGACATCGACTTCCAGCAGCTGGCCCACGACGCCCTTTACAGGGAGGTCAGCATCCAGGACGACCTCGAAAGCGCCTGCCTCGTACTGATGGAGACCTCCACCGGAGCCATACGGGCTATGGTGAACCTGAACCGCGACCGCGAATCCGGCAAGTTCGAGGAGATACGCAACATAGCCATAGGCCACAGCTTCGAGCCCGGCTCCGTTTTCAAGACGGTGACTCTCATGCAGGTGCTTGAAGACGGATACGTAAAGAGCCTTGAAGAGACTATCCCCACCAACCACGGATTCGTCATGAAGGGCGTGCCGGTGGACCAGCATATCAGGGATTACGAGCGCGACAAGAAGACCGACCGCATCTCTATCCTTGACGGCTTCAAGATGTCGTCGAACTATGTATTCGGAACTCTGGCCCACTCCCACTACGGCTCCCGCCCCGACAAGTTCGTGGAGAACATCCACAGCTACAAGCTGGGCGACGCCTTCGACTTCGACATCGACGGGCTTGCGGCACCTTTCATCCCCAGGCCTTCTGACAACAAAAAAGGCGAGAAATGGTACTGGAGCCCCGTGGACCTTGCTGCGATGGGCTACGGCTACGCCACCCGCGAGACTCCCCTGCACATACTCAGCTTCTACAACGCGATAGCCAACAAGGGGAAGATGATGCGCCCCTACCTCGTGGAAGACATCGAAAGCGACGGAAAGATATTCAGGAAATACGGCCCCGCCACGATGTCTACCATCTGCCGCAAGGAAGTGGCCGACACCATCACCAGGGCGCTCAAGGCCGTGACGGAAGAAGGAACCGCCAAAAGGCTGAAGGGCTGCAACCCTCCCGTGGCAGGCAAGACGGGGACCTCGTTCGCCGCCGTTGACGGAAAATATATGAGCACGGGTGCGAACAGGATATACCAGGGCACTTTCGTGGGGTTCTTCCCCGCCGACGAGCCCAGATACAGCGTAATATGCTCGATTTTCAGCAAGCCTACCGGGAAGATGTTCCAGGGAGGAGGCATCCCCGCCTCCGCGGTACGCACGCTTGCCGAGGGGCTGAGAAATATTGACCCGGCATTCCGGGAAACTTTGGAAGCAGCGGTAACAGAATGAAACTGAAAGATTTGCTCAAAGGCTGCGAAGCAGCGGCCGTAACCGGCGGGATGGAGCTCGAAATCAGTTCCGTCACCAACGACTCCCGCAAGGCGGGGGCCGGCTGCCTTTTCGTGGCCGTGAACGGCTGCGGCAACGACGGACGCGCTTACATAGCCAAAGCATTCGAGGGAGGCGCCGCCGCAGTAGCGTGCGAAGACTTCGACGGCCTTTCAGGCATATCCGTGCCGGAAGGGGCCGCGCTCGTGACCGTAACCGACAGCCGCAGGACGGCGGCCATCGTTGCCGACCGCTTCCACGGTCACCCGAGCGGGAAGCTCAGGCTCGTGGGCATCACCGGAACCAACGGCAAGACTACCACCGTGACGCTGCTCCACCAGCTCTTCCGCAGCCTCGGCTACGAGTGCGGACTCCTATCAACCATAGCCAATTACGTAGGCTCCGAGAGGCTCGAAACAGCAAACACCACCACCGACCCCTTCACCCTCAACGAACTGCTTTCGAAGATGGTTGACAAGGGCTGCGAATACTGCTTCATGGAGGTAAGCTCCATAGGAGTGGAACAGGAGAGGGTTACGGGGCTGGAGTTCGCCGCAGGCATATTCTCAAACCTCACCCACGACCATCTCGACTACCACGGAACCTTCGCCGAGTACCTCAGGTGCAAGAAACTCTTCTTCGACCGCCTCGGAAAGGACGCCGTCGCCATCACCAACATTGACGACAAGCACGGCGAAGTGATGCTCCAGAACTGCACCGCCCGCCCCGTGCGCTACTCCTGCCGCCGTATGGCCGACCACGGCTGCCGCATACTCGAGAAGAGTTTCGAGGGAATGCTGCTCCGCATCGACGGTACCGAAGTGTGGGTGCGCCTCACAGGCGTACACAATGCATACAACCTGCTGGCCATATATTCCACTGCCGTGGAGCTCGGGATTCCCGCGGAGGAAGTTCTGCCCGCTCCCTCGATGCTGGAGGCAGCCCCGGGAAGGCTCGAAGTGCTTCACGGGCCCCGGGGGCTGAGCGCCGTAATCGACTACGCGCATACGCCCGACGCCCTCGAGAACGTGCTGAAGACTCTCCGTGAGGTTGCTCCCGACCGCTGCCTCACCTGCCTCTTCGGTTGCGGAGGCGACCGCGACCGCACCAAGCGCCCCGAAATGGCGGAGGTGGCCGGAAGGCTCGCCGACCGCATAGTGGTGACTTCCGACAACTCACGCACCGAGCGCACGGAAGACATCATGGAAGACATTCGCCGCGGCTTCGACCCCGCAGGCCTGCAGAAGGCGGCATTCATAGCCGACCGCCGCGAGGCCATACGCGCGGCCATCAGCTTCTCGCCCGACGGCGGCACCGTGCTGCTCGCCGGCAAGGGGCACGAGACCTACCAGATCATAGGCAAGGTCAAGAATCATTTTGATGAAAAAGAAATAGTCAAGGAAGTATTCGGATTATGCTCTACCACCTCGCAGAATGGCTGAAAAGCCTCGGGCTTGAAATACCGGGACTCGGACTGATGAGTTTCCTCTCGTTCAGGGCGATGCTCGCCCTGGTGCTGGGTATGCTTATCTCTTTCATATCCGGCGGGCGCATCATACGCTGGCTGCGCAGGCACCAGATTGGCGAGACCATACGCGACCTCGGCCTCGAGGGGCAGATGCAGAAGAAGGGTACCCCGACTATGGGCGGAATCATTATCATACTGGCGGTGACGGTGTCGGCCCTGCTGGTGTGCAGGCTCGACAGCATCTATACTCTGCTGATGCTTCTCACTACGCTCTGGTGCGGCGGCATCGGCTTTGCCGACGATTATATAAAGGTATTCAAGCACAACAAGGAGGGCATGAGCGAGAAGGGTAAGCTCGTCCTGCAGTTCGGCCTCGGACTGATAGTGGCGCTCACCGTATGCCTCAGCCCCGACATTCACTCCGACAGGCTCATTACTACGATTCCATTCGTGAAGGCTCACGAATTCGACTACTCCTGGCTCTCGCCCTTCAGCGGACAGGCCGGAGTGTACTGCTCGTGGGGCATCTATATGTGCATGATAATCTTCGTGATACTCGCCTGCTCGAACGGAGCCAACCTCACCGACGGAATGGACGGCCTTGCATCCGGCACTTCCGCCATAATAGGAGTGGCTCTGGGCGTGACGGCCTGGCTCAGCGGCGACGCCCTGGACGCGCAGTATCTCGGCATCATGCATATCCCCGGCGCAGGCGAGGTTGCAATCTATATGGCCGCCTTCGTAGGAGCGCTGGTGGGCTTCCTCTGGTACAACACCTTCCCGGCCCAGGTGTTCATGGGCGATTCGGGCAGCCTTGCAATAGGAGGCATCATAGGCGTAGCCGCCGTGCTGGTAAGAAAGGAGCTGCTGCTTCCCGTGCTGTGCGGCATCTTCCTTATGGAGAGCCTCTCGGTGATTATCCAGAGGAGCTGGTTCAGGCACACGAAACGCAAGTACGGCGAGGGCCGCAGGGTGTTCCTGATGGCTCCGCTGCATCATCATTTCCAGAAGAAGGGCATACCGGAGCCCCGCATCGTGACACGCTTCTGGATTATAGGGATAATTCTGGCTGTAGGCGGCCTTGCAATATTGAAAATAAGATAGTTAAAGAATATGTCAAGATTAGTGGTACTGGGTGGAGCAGAGAGCGGCGTGGGTGCCGCCGTGCTCGGAAAAGTAAAGGGATTCGACGTCTTCCTCTCCGACAACGGTCACATCAGGGAAGATTATGAAAAGACGCTGCGCGAATGGGACATTCCATTCGAGCAGGGAGGCCATACGCCGGAACTCATACTGAACGCCGACGAGGTGGTGAAGAGCCCCGGCATACCTTCGACCGCCCCAATGGTGCAGGCGCTTGCGAGCCAGGGCACGCACATCGTGTCGGAAATCGAGTTCGCCTCGCGCTACGACAGCGCGAAGAAAATCTGCATAACCGGTTCCAACGGCAAGACCACCACCACCTCGCTGATACACTACCTGCTCACCGAGGCGGGGCTGAACGCCGGACTCGGCGGCAACATAGGCAAGAGCTACGCCCTGCAGGTAGCCACCGAGAAGCACGACTACTACGTGCTGGAAATCAGCAGCTTCCAGCTTGACGACACCTATGACTTCAGGCCCGACATAGCCATAATCACCAATATCACGCCCGACCACCTCGACCGCTACGGGCACAATATGGACAACTACGTCAGGGCCAAGTTCAAGATTACACGCAACCTCAGGCCTGAAGACTGCTTCATCTTCGACTCCGACGAC
>JAFSVP010000175.1 GCA_017444905.1 Bacteroidales bacterium | reverse complement strand
GTTGGCGGGCACGTTGTCGGGGAGGATATAGCCCCCGTGAGCCTTCAGCATCGAAGGGAAGACTATGCAATGGAAGACTATGTTGTCTTTGCCGATGAAGTGGATGAGCGAGCTGTCTTCCGACTTCCACCACTTTTCCCAGTCGGAGGGGAGGAGCTCACGGGTGTTGGAGATATAGCCTATGGGGGCGTCGAACCAGACATAGAGCACCTTGCCCTCGGCGCCTTCGACCGGAACGGGCACGCCCCAGTCGAGGTCGCGGGTGACGGCACGGGGCTGGAGGCCTCCGTCGAGCCAGCTCTTCACCTGGCCGTAAACGTTGGTGCGCCATTCCCTGTGGCCTTCGAGAATCCACTCGCCGAGCCACTTCTCATAATCCTGCAGGGGCAGGTACCAGTGGGTGGTCTTTTTCTTCACCGGAGCGGCGCCGCTCAGCTTCGAACGGGGATTCAGGAGTTCCTCGGGGCTGAGGGTGCTGCCGCACTTCTCGCACTGGTCGCCGTAGGCGTTCTCGTTGCCGCACCTGGGGCAGGTGCCCACGATGTAGCGGTCGGCAAGGAACTGCTTCGCCTCCGGGTCGTAGTACTGCTCGCTCTCGCGGGTGATGAATTTGCCCTCGCAGCAGAGCTTGCTGAAGAAGTCCGAAGCCACGCGGGAGTGGATTTCGGAAGAAGTCCTTCCGTAAATGTCGAAATTGATGCCGAGACCCGAGAAGGAATCGCGTATGATGCGGTCGTACTTGTCGACTATGTCCTGGGGGCTGCAACCCTGCTCGCGGGCCTTTATGGTGATAGGTACGCCGTGCTCGTCGGAGCCGCACACGAACAATACGTCGCGGCCCCTCATTCTGAGGTAGCGGACATAGATATCTGCGGGTACGTAAACTCCCGCGAGGTGGCCTATGTGCACCGGGCCGTTGGCATAGGGCAGGGCACAGGTTACGAGTGTTCTTTTCTTGTTCATCTTCCAATCATTTTCCTGACGCGCTGCCTTAAGTCCTGCAGGCGTCGTATTTCTTCAATTATCTGTATCTGAGTGTCTTCCGGGGCCGTGGCAAGGGAATGCCGCAGAGTGTCGAGCCTGTCGTTCAGGCGGCTTTCGAGGTAAACGGTCACGGCCTTGGGCACGCCCTTCACTATGAAAGTGCTGCGGCTCGTGAGCGAGTCGACGAATGATTGCACCGTGAGCCTGTAGCGCTCGGTAGAGAAGTCGGCGGCGAGGTCGGCCATCTGCCTGTCGGGGCTGTTCACGAGGGCTCGCAGGGCCGATTCCTGGTCGGCTCCGGCGTCGTACTGCTCCATATACGCATCGTAGAGCTTGCGGTAGCGGCTGTTCGAAAAGCGGCACTCGTCTTCGTCGAGGGCCTCCCGTATGAAGTCAGCCACAGTCTGGCACTGTTCTCCGCTTCCTATATAATATGGCGAGTCGGTTTCGAATTCGAGCCTGTCGGTGCCGTAATTCAGAAGGAAGAACAGCAGGTCGCGCTCAACCGGAGCGAGCGTGGGGTTCTCGTCGGGAGCCGGAGCTCCGGGGCCTTCCTGAAGCGGCTCCTTGTCAAAGACGAATTCGCCTTCGGTGGGCGGAGCGTCAGGGTACGGTGCCTGCGGTGCGCCTCCCTCCTGAGGGGATGCCGCAGAGGCCCGGGAAGCCTCGCGCTCGCGCTCGCGGCGGGCGTCGTCGCGCCTCTTGCGGAGCACGCGGGCGATATGGCTTGAAATTATGGACTCCTCTATGGAGAACTTCGACGCTATCATCTGCACGTACATCTCGCGCTTGATGGCGTCGGGAATGAGCGACACGGAGTCGGCGCAGTCGCGAACCAGGGCGGAGCGCTTCACCGGGTCGGAGCCCGCCTCCTCAAGCATCAGGTCGCACTTGAAGGCTATGAAGTCCTTCTCGCCGGAAGCTATGAAGTCCTGCATTTCGGCAAGTGTGTGCTTGCGGGCGAAAGAATCGGGGTCTTCCCCTTCGGGAAGCAGCAGGACCTTGACGTTCAGCCCTTCGGAAAGGAAAAGGTCGATTCCGCGAAGGGCCGCGTGGATACCGGCGGCGTCGCCGTCGTACATTATGGTAACGTTCTCGGCGAACTTGTGTATCTGGCGTATCTGCTCGACGGTAAGCGCCGTGCCGCAGGTGGCGACCACGTTGGTTATGCCCAGCTGGTGCAGGGTGACCATGTCGAGGTTGCCCTCGACCAGTATGCATTTGCCGCTGCGCGAGATTTCCGACTTGGCGTGGAAGATGCCCAGCAGGTTGCGCCCCTTTACGTAAATTTCAGTCTCAGGGGAGTTTACATACTTGGCAGGGTTGTCGGCGTGCAGGGTGCGGCCGCTGAAGGCCACCACCCTTCCGCTCACCGAGTAAATCGGGAACATTACCCTCTCGCGGAACTTGTCGGCAAGAGAACCGTCTTCGCGGCGCACGGCAAGGCCAGCGTCGAGCAGATACTCGGCCTTGTAACCGGCGGCCGCCGCGGCGTCAAGCAGGGCGGTACGCCCCGACGGCGCCCATCCGAGGCCGAAAGCGGCTATCGTGGAGTCTTCCACTCCCCTGCGGCGCAGGTAGGCAAGGCCCAGCGCCGTGCCTTCCGGAGTGGAAAGGCAGTCGGAATAGAACTTGCGGGCAAACTCCGACACGAGCAGCAGGCTCTCCTTGCGCTGGCGGGCCGCAAGCGCCTCGGGCGACTCTTCTTCTTCCTGGATTTCAATATGATACTTGCGGGCAAGGTAGCGAAGGGCCTCCGGATACGAGCAGTGCTCGTACTCCATCACGAAGCCCACCGCGGAGCCCGACTTACCGCAGCCGAAACACTTGTATATGCCCTTTGACGGAGTGACGTAGAAAGAAGGCGTCTTCTCGTTGTGGAACGGACAGCACGCTACGAAACTCGCCCCCCTGCGGCGCAGGGATACGTAATCGCCGACAACCTCCTCAACCCGGGCGGTGTCGATGATGCGGTCAGCTGTTTCACGGGGTATCACGATGCTATCTCACACAGGAATTTAAGGCGCACGAGCCTTATCTCTTCTTCTTCATAATCGCCGCCGAGGGCCTTCAGGGCGTCCTGGAGCGAATCCGACTCAGCCTCATTGCGGAAGTAATCGTATATCTCTTCAACGACCTCGTCGTCGATATTCTCGGATATATAGTAGTCGAGGTTCAGCGAGGTGCCGGTGGAAACGATGGCCTCTATTTCGGTAAGCAGCTCAGGCATATCCATCCCCCTAGCCGCGGCTATATCCTCCAGCGGCAGGCACTTGTCGATATTCTGGATTATGAATATCTTGTTGGCCGACTTGCCGGGAGCCGACTTCACCACGAAGTCGTCGGGGCGCATTATATCGTTCTCCTCCACATACTTGCGTATGAGCTGGAGGAACTCTCCGCCGAACTTGCGTGCCTTCCCCTCGCCTACGCCCTGGCAGTTGCGCAGCTCTTCGGGCGTGAAGGGGTACAGGATGGTCATATCTTCGAGGGCCGGGTCGCCGAAGATAATCCAGGGCTGGAGGTGCAGGCGCTTCGCCATGTCGCGCCTGAGGTCCTTGAGCATGGACATAAGCACCGGGTCGCCCCCGCCTCCGGACTTGAGAGCAGCCGCGGCGGCCAGAGCCTCCTCGTCTTCCTCGGAGTCGCCTCCGACATTGGCGAACACCCTGTCTTCCACCATGTTGAGCTCGTAGGGTGCCTCCAGGAAGCGGCGCCCCGCATCGGTAACGGCTATGAGCCCGTAGCGCTCGATTTCCTTCTCCAGCAGGTGGAGGATGAGGCCCTGGTGAATCACGGTACACCAGAACTTCTCGCTGTGGTCGCTCCCCTTGCCGAAGAGGGGCAGGCTGTCGTGTTGGTAGGACTTGATGATGGAGTTCACCTTGCCGGTAAGCAGGTTGGCGAGATGCTCGGGCTTGAAATGCTCGGGCAGGCTCTCTATGAGCCTTATTACCAGGCACATCTGCTCGCGCCCGTCGAAAACGGGCTTGGGATGCAGGCAGTTGTCGCAGGAGCCGCAGCCCGAGGGCAGATAGTCTTCGCCGAAGTAGTTCAGCAGGAGCTTGCGCCGGCACTGGCTGGATTCGGCGTAAGCCATCACCTCGCCCAGCAGCTGGCGGTTGATTTCCTGCTCGGCCACGGGCTTGCCCTGCATGAACTTTTCGAGCTTCTGGATATCCTTGTAGCTGTAATAGGCTATGCAGTGGCCCTCCTTGCCGTCGCGGCCGGAGCGGCCCGTCTCCTGATAGTAGCTCTCGATGCTCTTGGGAATGTCGTAGTGAATCACGAAGCGCACGTCGGGCTTGTCGATGCCCATACCGAAGGCTATCGTGGCCACTATGACGTCGATTTCTTCGGAGAGGAAGGCGTCCTGGTTGGTCGCACGGGTGCGGGCGTCGAGTCCGGCGTGATAGGGCCGGGCCTTTATGCCGTTGATACACAGAATCTCCGCTATTTCCTCAACCTTCTTGCGGCTGAGGCAATATACGATGCCGGACTTGCCGGGATTCTGACGTATATATTTTATCATATCCTTGTCGACGTCCTGCTTGTCGCGCACCTCGTAGAAGAGGTTGGGACGGTTGAACGACGACTTGAACACCGCCGCGTGCTGTATGCCGAGATTCTTGAGAATGTCGCTCTGGACCTTGGGCGTGGCGGTGGCGGTAAGGGCTATGATGGGGAGGCGCCCGATTTCATCCACGAGGGCGCGTATCCTGCGGTATTCCGGCCGGAAGTCGTGGCCCCATTCCGATATGCAGTGGGCCTCGTCAACGGCGTAGAATGAGATTTTCACCTCTCGGAGCAGGGCGACGTTCTCTTCCTTCGTGAGCGACTCGGGAGCGACGTACAGGATTTTGGTCTTGCCTGCGAGGAGGTCGGAGCGGACTTCGTCTATCTGGGCGCGGGAGAGCGAAGAATTCAGGAAGTGGGCGATGCTGCCGGTGCCTGCCTCGAAGCCCCGGAGGAGGTCGACCTGATTCTTCATCAGGGCGATAAGCGGAGAGATGACTATGGCCGTACCCTCCATCAGCAGGGCCGGAAGCTGGTAGCAGAGCGACTTGCCTCCGCCTGTGGGCATCAGCACAAACGCGTCGCCCCCGGACAGCAGGTGCCTTATGACGCTTTCCTGCTCTCCCTTGAAGGTGTCGTAGCCGAAGAAATCCTTGAGCGTACGGCGTATCGTTGCGGAATCAATGCTCATCGTCTGCCAGTTGAGAAGATTGTTTGTGCAATGCCGTCAGAACGTGTGTATGGCAAGCCCGGAACGGAGCTTGGGCTCGAACCAGGTGGTCTTGGGCGGCATTATCATACCGCTGTCGGCTATGGCCGTGAGCTGGTCCATCGACACGGGATAGAGGGCGAAGGCGACTTTCATCTCGCCGCTGTCAACCCTGCGCGAAAGCTCGCCGAGGCCGCGTATGCCGCCTACGAAATCGATGCGCTTATCGGTACGCAGGTCTTTGATGCCCAGGAGCTTGTCAAGCACGAGACGGGAGAGGACGGTAACGTCCAGGACACCTATCGGGTCGGTGTCGTCATAAGTGCCGGGGCGGGCGGTAAGCGAATACCAGCGGCCCGAAAGGTACATAGAGAAGTTGTGGAGGGCCGAAGGGGCGAGAGGCTCGCTTCCGGCGGGCTCCACCACGAAGTCGCTTTCAAGGGCGGCGAGAAATTCGGCGTCGGACTTGCCGTTCAGGTCTTTCACGACGCGGTTGTAGTCCAGAATCTTCAGCTGGCTGGAGGGGAAGCACACTGCCATAAACCAGTTGTACTCCTCGCTCCCGTCGTGAGAAGGGTTCTGAGCGCGGCGCTCGGCTCCCACGCGGGCCGCGGCGGCGGTGCGGTGGTGGCCGTCGGCCACGTAGAAGGCATCTACGCGGGAGGTGAAGATATCGGTTATGCGGGCGCAGGCCTTTTCGTCGTCAATCACCCAGAAGCGGTGGATGAAGCCGTTCTCGTCGGTAAACGAGTACTCTGGCTCGCAGGAGGAGGCTGCCGCCACTATGGCGTCGAGTTCGGCGTCGTCGCGGTAGGCGAAGAACACAGGCTCTATGTTCGCGCTCTGGATGCGGACGTGCACCATACGGTCGTCCTCCTTGTCTTTGCGGGTGAGCTCGTGCTTCTTGATGATGCCACAGGCGTAGTCGTCGGTATGGGCGCAGAGCACGAGGCCGTACTGGGTGCGGCCGTCCATGGTCTGGGAATAGACGTAGTAGCAGGGCTTGCCGTCGCGGCGAAGCCAGCCCCTGTCCTGCCAGGCGCGGAAGTTCTCTACGGCGCGGTCGTAAACGGCGGGGTCGTGCTCGCCGGGCATAGGGTCGAAATCGATTTCGGGCTTGGTGATATGAAGGAGCGACTTCTCCCCAGCCATAGCCTTGGCTTCGGCGGAATTGAGAACGTCGTAAGGCGGTGATGCGACCTCTTCCACGAGGTCCACCGGGGGCCGCAGTGCGGCAAAAGGCTTGACTCTGACCATCGGAATATTTTTTCACAGGCGGGCCGGCGGCCCGCTTCATATTCCGAAGATAGCTATTATTTCCCGAAAAACAAAAAAACTTTGGACGGAGCGTCAAAGATTTCCGTCGAAAACGACCTCTTCCTCCTCGTCGCCGTCTTCGTCGTCTTCATCGTCCTCGTCTTCGTCTTCGTCATCCTCGTCGTCTTCGAGCTCGTCGGCGCCGGCGGAAGCCTCCACGATGCGCCTGCGCTGCTGGGGCTGGTCTTCGAAGGCCACGTAGCCGTTCTCGAACTCGCGCGGAACGGGGCCCTTGGACTCGAGCAGGACGGGGAGGCGAACGTCGCCTGGCAGCTCTTCCTCGAGGGTGATGGTCACGCTCTTGCGGCCTGCGATGTCGTAGAAGTACACGAAGCTGGCAACGCCGGCCTCCACCGTCTGCGCGACGGTCACGGAATCGGCGGGAAGAATCTCTCCGGCCGCGAAGAGGGCGTAGCGGGCCAGCACCTTGCCGGAGGCGTCGAGGGCCTTGAAAAGGATGGGCTGGTCTATGGTGAACTCCAGGTCGGAACGGAGCTGCTTGTGGAAAGTGTAGAGGGTGTTGTCACCGCTCAGCTGATAAATGCGGAAGAACCCCTTGATGCCTTCCAGCGTTACCCTGTACTTGTATGACATAGTTTTTTCTTCGATCAACGGCGCGAAGATAAGAATTATTAACTAAATTTGGCGTGCAAAATGACGGATATTTATAAAAGTATCGCATCTCCGTCCGAGGGGCTGTACAAGGATAACGGAAGCAGGTTCATCGCTTTCGCCCGCCCCGTGGAATCGGAGGAGGAGGCAAGGGAGGCCGTGGCCGCGCTGCGCCGGGAGTACCACGACGCCCGCCATCACTGCTACGCCTACCGCATCGGCCCTGAGGGAACGCTCTGGAGGGCGAACGACGACGGAGAGCCTTCGGGTTCGGCCGGCCGCCCCATCCTCGGGCAGATAGACTCCGCCGGACTGAGCGACGTCCTGATTACCGTAGTAAGATATTTCGGAGGCGTGAAGCTGGGCATTCCCGGTCTCATCAGGGCTTACCGCAGCGCCAGCGCCGACGCACTCGCTTCCGCCCAAGTGGTTGAAAAAGTGGCCGGAAGCTGGTTCCGCGCCGGTTTCAGCTACGACGCCCTGCCTATGGTAATGAAGGCCGCGAAGGAGATGGACCTGCCCCAGAGGAGGCAGGATTTCGGCACCGCCTGCACGCTCGAGCTCAGGGTAAGGCGCAGTTTGCAGGACGATTTTTTGGAAAGAATGAATAAATATTGTACTTTTATCAATTGTTTGACAGAATAGTTATGGAAAAAGTTCACGTATTCAATGCCGGCCCCTGCATACTGCCGCAGTCAGCGATAGACAGCGCAGTCGAAGCCCTCAGGGACTTCAAGGGCACGGGGGTATCGCTTATTTCGATTTCACACCGCACCAAGGAGTGGGAGTCCGTAATGGAAGAATGCCGCTCTCTCTGGAAGGAGCTCCTTCATATACCCGACGAGTATGATACCGTGTTCCTCGGAGGAGGAGCCAGCCTCCAGTTCCTCTACGTGGCGATGAATTTCCTCGAGCACAAGGCGGCCTACCTCGACACCGGCGTATGGGCCCACAAGGCTCTGAAAGAGGCCCAGGGCATAGGCGACGCCTACGCGATAGCATGCTCCAAGGACCGCAATTACTGCTACATACCCAAGGGCTTCGAAATTCCTTCCGATATCGATTACCTGCACATAACCACCAACAACACGATTTACGGTACCGAAATCCGCACCGAGCCCGACAGCCCCGTGCCGCTCATCGCCGATATGTCTTCCGACATCCTCTGCTGGCCCGTCGACGTAAGCCGCTACTCCCTGATTTACGGCGGAGCGCAGAAGAATGCAGGCCCTGCCGGCGTAGCCTTCGCCATCATCCGCAAGGACGCCCTCGGCAAGGTGAGCAGGTATCTTCCCACGATGCTCGACTACCGCACCCACATCGACAAGGGTTCGATGTTCAACACTCCTCCCGTGTTCTCCATCTTCGTGATGAACGAGACCCTCAAGTGGCTCAAGTCGACAGGAGGAGTAGAGGCGATGAAGGAGATTGACGAGAAGAAGGCCGCCACCCTCTATGCCGAAATCGACCGCAACGCCCTCTTCACCGGCACCGCCGACAAGGAGGACCGCTCGGTAATGAACGTCTGCTTCGTGATGGCCCCCGGCTACGAGGAGCTGCAGGACGAGTTCCTCTCCTTCGCCAAGGCCCGAGGCATGGTGGGCATCAAGGGGCACCGCTCGGTGGGCGGGTTCCGCGCATCCCTCTACAACGCCTGCACCCAGGAAGACGTGGAGGCTCTCACCGCCTGCATGCAGGAATTCGAGAAATTACACAAATAACTTGAAATGAAAGTACTTATAGCAACTCAGAAGCCTTTCGCCGCACAGGCGGTAAAGGGCATCAGGGAGATACTCGAACAGGCCGGGCACGAGACCGTGCTCTTCGAGAACTACGAGGGCGAGGCCGAGCTCAAGGCCGCAGCGGCGGAAGCCGACGCCATGATAATCCGCTCCGACAAGGTTACGCGCGCCGTAATGGACGCGGCCCCCTCGCTCAAGCTCGTGGTCAGGGCCGGCGCCGGATACGACAACGTCGACCTTGAGGCCGCCACCGAAAAGGGCATCGTAGTGATGAACACCCCCGGGCAGAACTCCAACGCAGTGGCAGAGCTGGCCATAGCCATGATGATATATATGTCGCGCGGCCAGTTCACTCCCGCCACCGGGCGCGAGATAGCCGGACGCAGCGTGGGCATCCAGGCCTTCGGCAATGTCGGACGCCTCGTGGGCGCCAAGGCCGCGGCCCTCGGGATGAAGGTGCTCGCCACCGACCCCTTCCTCTCCGACGAGCAGATACGCAAGGGCGGAGCGGAGCCCGTGGCCGATGTGGCGGAGCTCTACCGCAGCTGCGACTTCGTGAGCGTGCACATCCCCGCCACTCCCGAAACCATAGCCAGCATAGGCTACGAGCTCATCAGTTCGATGCCCAAGGGAGCCGTGCTGGTGAACACCGCCCGCAAGGAGGTCATCGACGAGGCCGGACTCGAAAAGGCTCTCGAAGAGCGTCCCGACCTTAAATATATTACCGACGTTATGCCCGGCAATTACGAAACGCTCCGCGAGAACTTCGGCGTGCGCGTGTTCGCTACTCCCAAGAAGATGGGCGCGCAGACCGCCGAGGCCAACGTCAACGCAGGACTCGCAGCCGCAAGGCAGACGGTGGATTTCTTTGCCACGGGCTGCACCAAATTCAAGGTAAACAAATAGAAAAGCTTCTGAAACTTACCCTCTCAGCAGTGGCGGCCGCCCTTATTGCGACCGCCACTGCCGTTGCACAGGAAACTGAAAAGCGCGACACCCTCGAAACTTCCTTCGTCACTGCGGTGAAGGAGAAGATGCGCAACACCACTCAGACGGGCCTGATGCGGATTGATTCGGAGAAGCTCCGCCGGTCGGCGGCCGTGTTCGGCACTCCCGACATAGTGAAGACTCTCCAGACCCTCCCCGGCGTAGCCGCAGGCAACGAGCTTATGTCGGGCCTGTACGTCCACGGGGGCGACGGCAACGACAACCTCTTCCTGCTGGACGGAGTTCCGCTGTACAACATAAGCCACTTCGGAGGCTTTTTCTCCAGCTTCAACACCGACGTGGTGCAGAGCCTCGACTTCTACAAGAGCGGCTTCCCGGCACGCTACGGCGGAAGGCTCTCGTCGGTAGTGGACGTCGAGACCGGGGAGGGCGGTTTCAACGAGTACCACGGCGGAGTGTCTCTTGGCGCCATAGACGGCAGGATTCATCTGAGCGGCCCCATCGTGAAAGACCGCTGCTCTTTCAATCTGGGCTACAGGCGAAGCTGGATGGACATAGTCACGAAGCCCCTCATAGCCTGGGCCAACCGGCGCAACGCCGACGGCCCCGACAGTGACGGCTCTTACGCGATGAGCGACCTCAACGCCAGAGTTACCTATAAATTTTCAGGGCGCAGCCGCCTGAACGCCTCGGTTTACTGGGGGCGCGACCGCCTGAGGGCCTCGATGGAGGAGGAAGAGGACGGCTTTACCCGCCTCGGAATTAATACCGTGTGGGGGTCTCTCGCCTGCTCGGCGGCCTGGGATTACAAGGTTAGCGGCGCCCTGAAGGGGAAACTTCTGGGCTACTATAGCCGCAGCGGGTCCGACGTCAGCTACGACTTCAAAGTGTCGCAGAAAGTTCATGGCGGAGAATCGGGAATGGGGATGGACGACAGCAACGCCGGGTCGGTCTATGACATAGGCCTGAAATATGACGCCGACTGGTATCCTGGAGCCTCGCATCACGTACGCTTCGGCGGGGCGGCCGTATGGCACGGCTACGGGACGGAGCGGAATTACACCCAGTCCACCATCATTCCGTATATGGAGCCCGTTGTGAGCAGGGGCGGCGACGACTCCTCCTGCCACGCCATCGAGCCTTCCGCATACATTGAAGACGAGATATTCCTCCGCTACAACCTTACCCTCAACGCCGGAGTGAGGCTCTCGGCCTTCGTGAACGGCAGTGAGGCCTGGTGGTCAGCAGAGCCGCGAGCCGCAATGAAATGGCTGATATACAAAGATTTGTGCGCCAAGCTCTCTTATACGCGCATGAGTCAGTACAACCATCTTGTTTCGGCAATGTACATCGACCTCCCCACCAATAGCTGGATGCCCTCGACAAAGGGCGCCGGGCCTATGGTGTCGGACCAGGTGGCGGGCGGGCTCTACTTTACTCCGGGGAGGTTCATCGTAAACCTTGAAGGCTGGTACAAGACTATGCGGGGAATACTCTCGTACAACGGGGCCAACGCCTTCTATCCGCCCCTGGTGAACTGGGAGAAGTCTTTCACCTCCGGCAGGGGCGAATCGTACGGCCTCGAGTTCGAAGGAACTTACAGGGGCAAGGAGATTGAGCTGTCGGTTTACTACACTCTGGGCTGGTCGTGGAGGGAGTTCCAGGCCTACTCCGCCTTCCCTTTCCCCGACCACAACGACAACAGGCACAAAATCAACATCACGGGCAGCTGGAAAATCAGCGAAGGCGTCAGCCTGTTCTTCAACTGGAACTACCACACCGGCAACCGCATCACCCTGCCGAGCCACGTGGTCATAGGCCCCGAAGGCGACACCGGACTGGTATTCCAGGCGCCCTACAACGCCTCGCTTCCCGACTACCACAGGCTGGACGCCGGACTCGACATCGAAAAGCGCACGAGGCGCGGCAACAAGCTGGGCATCAACGTAAGCGTTTACAACCTGTACAACCACCTCAACGCCTCCTTCGCGATGCTTGTGCGCGGCTCCGACGGCAAATACAGCGGAATGGCCTACGGGCTGATACCCATAATACCCACTTTCAGCATAAGCTACACCTTCTGATTATGAAACTATTACGCATACCGGCCCTGCTGCTTTCAGCCCTTGCCCTTGCAGCCTGCGAGATTCCATTCTCGGTAGAGAATATCTCGGAGCCGGCCCTCTACGTGCAGTACCTGGCTTCTCCCGGTTTCGGCTCGAAGGTGATGGTGGCCTACGCTTCGCCGGCCTTCAGCCAGGAGGCCGCTGCCGACGCGCTTGCAGATATGTCGAATCTGAGCCTCAGGATAAGCCTGAACGGAGAGCCCGTCCTCATTCCGGAAGAGCCTCAGAGGACAGGCAACTATATGATATTCGGGCCTCTCGCTCCCTTGAAGGCCGGAGGGAGGCTGGAGCTTGGTGCAAGCCTGCCGGGGTGCCCGGAGGTCCTTGCCAGGACTGAGATTCCTTCTCCGCCTGCCGTTGAATCCGTAACGATGACGCCGGAGGGTGACGAAGAAGAGCTCTTGAAAGTGAATGTCAGGCTGGCCGGAGCGCCTTTGGAAGACAGCCGCTTCGCCCTCAGGGTAATAGTCCGGAGGACCGACCGCTACAGCATCACCCTGCCCGACGGGACGGAGAGTGAAAAGGAATTCAGCGGCACTTTTTATGAAACTCCGGAGCAGATTGCCTCTACCGCCGACCTCGCCAGCCTCGACCTCGACGCCTTTGCGTCAGTGAATTACGAGGAGGGCGGATTCATCGGCCGGGGCGGAGGCGGAATGCTGAACCTACTCACTGACAAGCAGTTCAACGGGGCCGAATACAGCTTCCACATAAACCGGCACGACTATCATGCAGGGCCGGAGCAGGAGCCGGAGGCGGGAGCGAAGATTACTCACCTCGGCGGAGAGACTCTTTACAGCGTCGTGCTGTACTCGCTGAGCGAAGAGGCCTACAACTTCTGCAAGGCGGCATATCTTACAAACTTCAATATGCTGTCGAATTTCGGGGTGACTCCGCCCAACTTTACCTATACCAACGTAAAAGGCGGGCTCGGAGTGGTAGGGGCGCTCTCCGGCGCCGTTTCGGGGCCCATCACCGCACCTAGATAATTTCCTCGCGCTCGCGTATATCCTTTATGCGGAGCTGGATGGTGGAGTTGCCGCGGTAGTAGTTCTCGACTATCGAATAGCTTACGTCCAGAGGATTGCCCGACTTTATATAGTCGTAATAATCAGCCATATTGAAGGCTATCGCGGCTATCTGGTGATAGGGTTGCGACTCCTGTATGAGGTCCAGCTTGAGATG
>JAFSVP010000174.1 GCA_017444905.1 Bacteroidales bacterium | reverse complement strand
ATAAAAAATAAGACCAATGAATCTCCTTTCAATCACTCTTCTCCAGTCGGCCGCGGCCGGTGCCGGCGCTCCCCAGGGCGGCGGTGCATCCATGTGGATAATGCTCCTTCTCATCTTCGGCGTGATGTATCTCTTCATGATTCGTCCCCAGCGCAAGCAGCAGAAAGAGCAGGAGAACTTCATCAAGAGCCTCGGCAAGGGCTCCAAGGTTATGACCCGCGACGGCATTCTCGGCACCATCACCGAGGTCAAGGACGATATCGCCGTTGTCCGCATCGACGGCGACGTGAAAATCCGCGTCCTCAAATCGGCCCTCCAGCGCGACCCGTTCGCAGCCGCTCCCGCTCCCGCCGCAAAGGAAGACAAGGCCCCTGCAAAGGAGGAGAAAGCCCCTGCGAAAGAGGATAAGGCTCCTGTAAAGGAAGAAAAGGCATCCGAAGCCGCTCCCGAAATCAAAGGCGGCAGCTACGACAAGAATCCCGAAAAGGACGGCAAGTCTTCATATCAGAAGTAGGCTATTACGACCTGCCCTTCTCCTGCGCCGCCCGACTGCAGGAGGGGCGCCCGCCTTGCCTGAATGATTCCGGATGAAGCGCTGGACCCAGTTTCTTCTGTGTTTCCTGCTTTCAGCGGGAATATGGCTCGTACACAATCTCTCGCATAAGTATTCGGGAGTCGTGAACGTGCCTGTAGTAGCGCACACCTCGCTTCTCGGCTATTCCGAGTACTCGAGAGGGAGCGTCAGCGTCAGCGCCCGCTGCCAGGCCACCGGTTTCAGGCTGCTCCGCCTGAATCACAGTTCCAAGACGGTAACGGTGACCGTAAATCCGGAAGATTTCACTCCCGCAGGCGACGGCGTTTTTACCATAAGCGCCGCCGAACTTGTGAAATACGTACCCGCGATATTCGGCGAAGACGTCACTCTTCTGGCGTTCCTCAGCCAGAATTTCAGCTTCAGCTTCGATGCCGAAACCTTCCGCACCGTCGCCGTGAAGCCTGTTTATTCTGCATCCTTCAGCCCCCAGTATATGGCAGACGGCCCGGTGAAGCTGCATCCCGATTCCGTAACCGTTTACGGCAATCCGCTGCTGCTTTCATCTGTAAATGAGGTGCTTACCAAACCGTTTGCCACCGGGGAGCTCGACAACGGCGCAAGCGGAGTTGTAAGGCTCTCGCAGCCTTCAGGGCTTCGTCTTTCGATGCAGGAGGTGGCCTGGTCGCTGGACGTGGTACGCTTCGTGGAGGTACGCACCCGCGTGAAGCCCCAGCCGAGGAACGTGCCTTCCGGAATAGAGTTCTCTCTTTACCCGCCTGTCGCGGAAGCCGTGCTGAAGTGCCGCTTCCCGCTGCGTTCCGACCCTTCTTCGGAGCTGCTTTTCTATGTGGATTACAATGAGTTCGAGACTTCTCCCTCGGGGCGGTGCATAGCCCGCTGCGACAGTTGTCCGACCGATGTTCTGGAATATACCCTCGAGCCCGAGGTGTTCGACTGCATAGCCGTCGAGGAGGAGAGGCGATGAAGACGGTTCTGGTTACAGGCCCGATAGGGGGCGGAAAGTCGGAGGCCTGCCGCTATTTTGCTTCGCAGGGTTATCCTGTGTATGACTGTGACTCCCGCTGCAAGGCCCTTTACCAATCAATACCCGGCTTGAAAGAGCGCATCGAGGAAGAACTTGGCATACCCTTCGACATGCTCATCCTCATCTTTTCAGATGACACTCTCCGCGAAAAGCTTGAGAACCTGGTTTACCCCTTGCTGCTTGACGACCTCCGGAGTTGGATTGAAGGTCTTGGAGATGCTCCGCGCTTTGCCTTCGTGGAATCGGCAGTGGCCTCCGACCGCCCCGGCTTCAACTTCCCCTTCGACAGGAGCATCTGCATAACGGCGTCTTACTACCTAAGGCTCGGGCGCAACCCGAAGGTCGCTGTGCGCGACTCTCTGCAGCATTTTAATCTTGAAAAATTCGACGCCGTGGTCTATAACGACAAAAGTATGGAAGACCTTTATGCGTCACTTAATGAAATAATAGATACAGTTTTATGAAAACAGATCTTGCAAAAATACTGTCCGTCTCCGGACAGCACGGGCTTTTCCGTTATCTTGCCCAGGCGCGCAACGGCGTCATCGCCGAATCGCTCGCAGAAGGCAAGCGCACCGTATTCGACTCGCACAGCCGCATCTCCACCCTCTCCGATATAGCAATCTATACTTCCGAGGGAGAACTGCGTCTTGCAGAGGTGTTTACGGCAATGAAGAAGGCCTCCGAAAGCCTTCCCGTACCCGGTTCGAAAGACTCCAAGGGTGAAATCGAAGCCTTCTTCGAAACGGCCGTCCCCAACTACGACGCCGATCGCTTCTACGTCTCTCATATGAAAAAAATCCTCGACTGGTACGGCGAAATCGACCGCTTTGCATCGTTCGACTTCGTGACCGACGAGGAAAGGGAAAAGGGCGTTGAAGAGAATTAAGGTCATAACTCTCGGCTGTTCCAAGAACAGCGTCGATACCGAGCACCTGCTGGCAGCACTGCCTCCCGCCGAATTTGAGCTTGCGGAAGGCTGGCCGGTGGATTATCTGCTCTACAACACCTGCGGATTCATAGGCGACGCCAAGGAGGAGTCTATAGCCGCGGTATTCGAGGGCGTGGAGGCCAAAAAGAGGGGAGACGCCGCCCGCCTCGGGGTTTTCGGCTGTCTCTCACAGCGTTACGCATCCTCCCTTCCTGAGCTGATACCGGAGGTGGACGCCTGGTTCGGGGCAAGGGATATGAATCCCGTACTCGCCTGGCTGGGCGCTCCTCCCTCGCGCTTCGTCTCAAGGAGGCGCGAGGGCGGCGGCTACGCCTACCTGAAGATTTCGGAAGGGTGCGATAGGCGCTGCTCCTACTGCGCCATACCCGGAATCCGCGGAGCGCACCGTTCCGTGCCTGTCGATGACCTTGTAAAAGAGGCTGCATCGCTTGCCTCGGAGGGCGTTAGCGAACTTATCTTGATAGCCCAGGACACTACCTGGTACGGCCTCGACCTCTACGGGAAGAGGTCACTGGGGCGCCTTCTCGGGGAGCTGTCGGCGATTCCTCAAATACGCCGCCTTCGCATCCATTATTCCTACCCCGCCTCGTTCCCCGACGACGTGCTTGAGCAGATGCGCGACAATCCAAAAGTGTGCAAGTACCTAGACATCCCCCTTCAGCACATCTCCGACCCGGTGCTCCGCAATATGCACAGGGGAATAGACTCCCGCGGCACCAGGGAGCTGATTGCAAGGCTCCGTGCTACTGTGCCGGGAGTCGTTCTCCGCACCACTATGATAGTAGGCCATCCCGGTGAAGGCGAGGCTGAGTTCCGCGAACTTATGGACTTCGTGGAAGAAGCTCGTTTTGAGCGCCTCGGAGCCTTCAAGTATTCCGAAGAGGAGGGAACCTGGGGCGCGGAGCATCTTGCCGACGACGTCCCGGAAGAGGTGAAGCAGGAGCGTCTCGACGCCCTTATGAGCCTGCAGGCCGGAATCAGCGCCGGCTTCAACAAGTCCCGCGTGGGCAAGGTCGAGAATGTAATCATAGACGCCGTAAGTCCTTCCGGCCTTGTCTGCCGCAGTGCGTTCGAAAGTCCGGAGGTTGACGGCGAGATACTCGTAAAGCCGAAAAGAGCCGGCGCTGCACGCATCGGCTCCTATATCGACGTCCGTATCGACGGCTTTGACGAATACGACTTAAGCGCGGTTGAGCTCTGAGGTCTTTTCGAGGTCGAGAGCCTCGGCGAGTATGCTCACCGGGTTCTTCACGCTCACGCCTGCCGACATTTCAATCTGCCATTTGCAGGTCTCGCATTCGCAGGCTACGTAGTCCGGTGCTACGCTGCGTATCTCGTTGAAAAGCGGCTCGCCTATTTTCTGCGACACCTTGAAATTCTCTTTCTTGAAGCCGTAGGTGCCCGCCATTCCGCAGCAGTTGCTGCCAAGCTCGATGAGCTCGAGGCCGGGAATCATCTTCAGCAGTTCGATGGTGAAGATGCCCCAGCCGAGCCTTTCCTGATGGCAGGGAGAGTGGTAAGCAACCTTTGCCTTGAAGCCCTCTTTCCATACGGGCTTCACAATTCCTGAGCTGATGGCTTCGAATACGAAGGGCTCGAAGAGCTTGATGCGGCTCTTTACATCGGAATTGTCAACCTTCAGAAGTTCAGGATATTCCTCCAGCAGAGTCATCGTGCAGGTAGTGGATACCGTAACTATGTCGCGGCCTGTGGCAGTGGCCTTGCGGAATGCGTTTATGTTTGCCTTTGCGTCGCGTACTGCCGCTTCGGTCATTCCGTTGGCAATCTTCGCAACTCCGCAGCAGCGCTCTCCTTCAATGAGGTGTACTCCGTATCCGAAGGCGTTCATTACGGCAGTGAAGTCTTTGGCGAGCTGGGGATAGTTGTAGTTGGCGTAGCAGCCGTGATAGTAGCTGATATGCCTCGGGAACGAGTCCTGCAGGGCCGCGGCGTGCTTGCGGAACCAGCTCGTGAAGGTGCGTGACGAGTACTTGGGCAGGGTGCGCCTGTGGTCGAGGCCTATGGTTGCGTCCAGCACGCCCTTTACCGGAGCGAGGCCCAGGCTGATATTCACTATCGGGGCGAATCCGCTGGCCAGAGGGCCCATAAGGTCGGTGCTTGCGAGCATTGCGTCGCGCAGCTTGGGCGACGCGGTGCTGAATTTGATGCGCGCCTGCTGGATGAGGTCGGCAATCTTCACTCCCGAGGGGCAGGCCACCTCGCAGCGCTTGCCGTTCATACAGTATTTCAGCGAATCTTCGAAGAAGATGCCGTTCTTGAGCCTGTAGCGCTCCGAGTCGGGCCCGGAACGCTTGGGGCCGGCATAGGCCGGATTGTTCGCCATCACGGGACAGACGGTCTCGCAGAGCGAGCACTTCTGGCACTGCTCGAAATTCTTGTCGCTAATATTTATTTCCTGCATAGCTCGATAATTGATTTTGCGGCGTCCAGGGCACTGTTCCTGATGGTTTCGGACGCGTCGCCTCCTGCGTTGCTTATGCCTGCGAGTATCTCTCCTGCGGGGCGGAGATTCTTAACCGGCTCTCCACCCTTGAGGGCCAGCCCGTCCTGAGTCTTCACGCCGAAGCCGAGGAAAGGCTGCTCTGCCGAGAACGAGGCGCCGAACCATTTGCTCCTGTCTTCTTCATATTCGGTATCGAGGCCGAAGACGGTCTCGTAAACCCTGTCCATGTCGGCGGCGAGCCCCATTGAGAAGAACTTGCCCGTAGCCAGTACGAACACCCTGGCTTCCAGCAGCGTAGCTCCCAGCTTTCCGGTATGCACGCCCCTGAGGACGGAACCGTCGAACACGCCGTCGCACACCTTGTCGAAGATGATGCGTCCTCCGGCCTTCACGAAGTCGTCGCGGGAAGGGTTGGAGAGCGAGAGCCCCGCCCTGATTACGGCGCAGCTGAGGCCTGCCTGCTGAATTGCAGTGGCGGCGGTCATTCCCGCCAGCCCTCCGCCTATAACTATGACGTCAAACTTAATCATACTTAATCATCATAGGAATAAGGTTTTCCGGTTTTGTAAACCCTCTGCATGAATTCCATCTCGCGGAGAGTGTCGCCCCAGCCTGCAGGAACCATTCCCTTCCAGCGTTCTTCAAGGTATTCTGCTGCCAGCTTGTCGGCAAGGGAAGGGTCGCCGAGGGCCTCGGCAAGCGCCGCTGCAGCCTTGCGTATGCAGAAGGAACCCTGGCAGGTGCCCATCCCGACGCGGGTGCGGCGCCTCAGGTCTTCAAGGTTGGTGACTCCGAGCTCCTTCACGGCGTAGCGGATTTCGGCGAGGGTGACATTCTCGCATTCGCACACGAGAGCTCCGTCGTCGGGGGAGTCGAAGCGTATGCGTCCGGTAAGGTCGCCGTGGCGCCCGGCGGCAGCTTTCTGGCCTGCCGTGGGCTTGCCGCTGAAGCGCCTGCTCACGGCCTCTATCCTTCCGTCGCCGGAGCCTGGCAGGGGAGTGACCGCCGTCTCGCATGGCCTGTCAAGGCCGAGCTTGCGGCAGACTGCGTCGGTGGCCTTTTCGGCCATCAGCCTGTAAGTCATCAGTTTGCCGCCGGTGATGGTGACGAGCCCCTTCACTCCGTCGCGGCTTTCGTGGTCGAGGCAGACTATGCCGCGGCTGATGCTGCGCCCGGTAGGGTCGCTGTCGGAGGCTACGAGCGGCCTCACTCCGGCATAGGCCCTGAGGATGCGGGTGCTCGAGAGCGAAGGGCAGAGCGAGCAACCCTCGCGGAGCAGGAGCCTGACCTCACCTGGCGTGACGCGCATATCGTCGCACTCTTCGAAAGGAATCTTGGTGGAAGTGGTGCCGATTACGCAGACGCTGTCGCCGGGGACGAGAATGTCGCCGTCGGCCGATTTACGGCAGCGGTTGATTACTACGTTGTTCACCCTGTGGCCGAATACGAGCAGGGCGCCCTTGGCGGGGTACATCCCTATGCTTATACCTGCCTTTGCGGCAACTGCCTGGCCCCAGATGCCTGCGGCGTTGACCGTGACGGCGGCCCTGTACTCGCTGACGACTCCGCTCCTGCGGTCGAGGAGCCTGACGCCGGTAACTGCTCCGTTCTCAATGATGAAACTGTCCAGGAAGGTGTAGGTGAGCACTTCGGCCCCATGCATCCTGGCATCCACGACGTTGGCCGAGCAGAGCCTGAAAGGGTCCACCGAGCCGTCGGGAACGGCCACCGCCCCTATGAGGCGGGGATTGACCGAGGGCTCCATGCGCAGGGCCTCCTCCGGGCTGATTATCCGGGCTTGGATGCCGGCGTCAAGGCAGGCTTCGACGAAAGTCTTCTGGTAGTCGAGCCCGTAGCCGGAATCTTCGTCTTCGGGCAGGGTGATGAAGAGGCCGCCCGTGTCTTCCACGCAGTTGGCGGCAATCTTTCGGAGAATCTTGTTCTCGCTGATGCACTCGCGCGCCGACTCGGCGTCTTTTACCGCGTACCTTGCTCCGGAGTGGAGCAGGCCGTGGTTGCGCCCTGTTGCGCCCGATGCAATGTCGTCACGCTCAACGAGAAGGGTCTTGAGCCCGCGCAGAGCGCAGTCGCGCGCAGTGCCGGCCCCCGTGATGCCTCCGCCGATGATTATGACGTCAAATTCCCTGTTGGCCATACAAATAGCTTTAATAAAAAAGGAAGGCGGAACCGTAAGCCGGTTTCTGTTCGTTCTGCCATTTATCTTCGCAACCTACCCCCTGGCATCAGGCGGGCAGCCCTCGACTGCCAGTATATTTGGTCTTGCAGACTCCGGTGCCGTACCCGTCCGCCGTCGCCGACGGACGTCGTGAGCTCTTGCCTCGCGTTTTCACCCTTGCTTTGCAGCGGTTCTTTTCTGTTACGGCCGGCGTAAAGTTACCCCTACCTGCGCTTTCCGCAGCGGAGCGCCCTGTTCTGTCCGGACTTTCCTCAGCATTGCTGCCGCGGCAGATCGTCCCGCCTTCCGATACAAAAATACAATATTTTGGCTATATTCGCAATCAGTTTCATTCAGTTACTCGTCTTTTTTATGATTACTGACAACAGGCTGGCCATATTCGTCGCCCTTGCCGACTGCGGAAGTTTCACCGCCGCCGCCCGCAAACTGTCGATGAGCCAGCCGGCGGTGAGCCAGAACATAGCCGCCCTCGAAGCTGAAAGCGGCGGTCCTCTTTTTACGAGAAGCACCCGCTCCGTATCGCTGAACGAGCGGGGCCGCATCTTCTATGATTACGCAAAGAGCATACTTTCAATGTATTGCGAGATGCAGGACGCGCTTTCCGGCGCTACTCCGGAACAGTCGCTGCTGCTGCCGCTCGGCGAAGGGCGCAGCGCCCGCGTGAAAGTGGAAGACGGGGAGCTCAGAATCGCTTTGATTTCATCAAATAATTAGTAAATTTGCGGGTTGAAGTTCAACCAAAAAACTTTTTATGGTAAGAAATGAAGAAACTGCTTTTATCGCTCGCAGCTTTATCGCTGTCCTGCTTCCTTGCGTACTCGCAAGAGGCTGAAGGAGCCGGCAGTTATGCCGAGCTCAAGCTCATTCCGCGCATCGAGTTGAATCCTTTCTTCACGCCGGGTAACACCGATGACGGATCAAGCGGCCTGACATTCGGCAATTCTTCATTCTACACCCTCTTCGAGGGAGCCTTCTCGGAACACGTTTCCTTCACGCTCAGCAACCACTGGCTGGCGTTACCCCATTTCAACTACTCCGAGACGGTGAATCTCTACACCAATACCCTGCATTCCAACTGCAATAACTGGCTGGATTTCCTCAAGTTTGACTTTACTTTCGGCAACTGGGTGTTCACGGTGGGCAAGGACTGCCTGGCCACCGGCGGTTTCGAGTACGACGACTGGGACGTCGACGTCGACTACCTGCTTGCCGGCTCCCTCGACGAAGAGAAGGCCCTTATATGCTCGAACCTCTGGTACAACCTTCCCTGTTACCAGTGGGGCATCAAGGCGGGCTACAACATAGGCGAATCCGACTTCATAGCGCTCCAGGCCTCCACCTCGCCCTTTGGCGAGAGGCCTTTTGCCAGCGGTCTATACGCCTTCTCGGCCAAGTGGGACAGCAGCCACGGCCCCTGGTCTTCTATGATTTCGCTTTCCGCCATCGGCGCCCCTGAAGGCAGGTACAGCTGGCTCGCCGCCGTGTCGCAGCGCGTGGAAATATCCGACTTCACCCTCGGCCTCGACTGGTACAACACCGCCGATGTCGATTACGACGATGACGACGCCCCCTGCGGGCTCGTCCAGGGCCACACTTTTCGCCCCAGCATAACCTATGCACCCCTCGACTGCCTCGACCTAAGGCTCCAGGGCAATATCTACACCCTTCCCGACTTGAAATATACGGGTATGAATCTCGGCCTCGTGTGCCATTACAAGCCCTTCGAGTGGCTCTGCGTCAACGGAGCCGCCGGCTGGGACCACGAGCTCGGAGCAGTGTCGGCCATGGCCGGCGTGAAGTTCAACCTCACCGTACTCTCGCTGTAGGAAGAAATGGCAAAAGACTGCATCATCGATATCCGGCACCTCAGCAAGTCCTTCGGCGGCGTAAAGGTTCTGGACGACATCAATTTCTATGTGCGCCGCGGTGAGTTCGTCACCCTGCTCGGGCCTTCGGGCTGCGGCAAGACTACTCTCCTTCGCCAGATTGCGGGCTTCATCGCCCCCGACGAAGGCTGCATAATGCTGGAAGGCAACGACATATCCGGCATCCCTCCGTACAAGCGCCCCCTGAACACCGTGTTCCAGCGCTACGCCCTCTTCCCCCATCTCGACGTCTTCGACAATATCGCCTTCGGCCTCAAGCTGAGCAAGCTGCCCCAGGAAGAGATAGAGGCAAGGGTGAAGAAGATGCTCAAGCTCGTGTCGATGACCGACTACGAAGACCGTTCGGTAGAATCTCTTTCCGGCGGCCAGCAGCAGAGGGTTGCCATCGCGAGGGCGCTCGTGAACTATCCCAAGGTGCTCCTGCTCGACGAGCCCCTTGCCGCGCTCGACCTCAAGATGCGTAAGGATATGCAAATAGAGCTCAAGGAGATACATCGCAAGATGGGCACCACCTTCATATATGTCACCCACGACCAGGAGGAGGCGCTCACCCTGTCCGACACCATCGTGGTCCTGAACGAAGGCCGCATCCAGCAAATCGGCACCCCCATCGATATCTACAACGAGCCCCGCAACTCCTTCGTAGCCGACTTTATCGGCGAGAGCAACATTCTTGACGGACAGATGATACGCGACAGGCGCGTTGCGTTCATCGGACACGAGTTCGACTGCGTGGACGAGGGTTTCGGAGAGGACGTGCCGGTTGACGTGGTGGTGCGCCCGGAAGACATTTATTTCACTGCCGAGCCTTCGCGCTGCCAGTTCAGGGCCAAGGTCAACTCCTGCATTTTCAAGGGAGTACATTACGAGATGTGGGTGGATACAGACAGCGGATACGAGCTGATGATTCAGGATTACGACCCTTACCCTGCCGGGACCGGAGTGATGCTCTATATCGACCCCGACGACATTCAGGTAATGCACAAGGAGCGCACCTGCAACGTCTTCCCCGGCACTGTGAAGGGGGAGGGGAAGGTGGAGTTCCTCGGAGCCGAATTCGAGGCCGCGACCGACGGCTTCGCCGAAGGCGATGAGGTGAACGTCACCGTAGGCTTTAACGGCGTTGACCTGCTCGACCATCAAGACGAAGGCAAGCTTTCCGGCGAGGTGCATTTCCTCCTCTACAAGGGCAACCACTACCACCTGACCGTCAAGACCGACGACGGCGACCGCATCTGGGTCGATACCAACGATATCTGGGACAAGGGCGACCTCGTGGGTATAGATTTGAAGCCCGGGGCGATTAAACTGAGCCGCAGGGATGATTAAGCGCAGTTACTGGAGCCTCCCGTACGTCATTTTCATGATGGTGTTCGTGGTGCTTCCTCTGGTCCTCATCGTGATGTATGCGCTGCAGGACGGATCGGGGCATTTCACCCTGGCCAACGTCACCCGTTTCTTCACCGATTCAGATTCTCTCTCGACATTTGCACTGTCGATTGAGGTGGCGATAGAGAACTCGTTGATATGTATCTTGTTAGGCTATCCGGCCGCGTGGATACTCGCCAACCGCGAGCTGAACCGCAGCGCGGTTACGGTGATGCTCTTCATAATGCCGATGTGGATAAACGCCCTGATGCGCACCCTCGCAACCGCCGAGCTTTTCAATATGCTGGGCTTCACCCTCGGCAAGGGGACGCTGCTCTTCGGTATGGTGTACGACTACATACCCTTTATGATTTATCCCATCTACAACACCCTTACCAAGATGGACAAGTCGTACGCCGAGGCGGCCGAAGACCTCGGGGCCACTCCCTGGAAGGTTTTCTGGAAGGTGACCGTGCCACTGTCGATGCCCGGCGTGATGAGCGGCGTGCTGATGGTGTTCATGCCTACCGTGAGCACCTTCGCCATATCGGAGTTCCTTACCAACAACAAGATAAAGCTCTTCGGTACCATCATTCAGGAGAATATCAACTCCAGTATGTGGAACTACGGAGCCGCGCTTGCATTCATAATGCTGGTAATCATAGGTATAACCTCCCTGTTCAACGACAGTACGCAAGAATCGGCGGAAGGAGGGCTGATATGATGAAAAAGTTCGTCGCCAAGGCCTATATCTGGCTGCTGCTCCTCATGCTTTACGCCCCGCTGGTGTTCATCGCCGTGTTCTCGTTCACCGAGTCGCGCGTGCTGGGCAACTGGACGGGCTTCTCCACGAAGCTTTACACCAACCTCTTCTCGGGAGGGATGAACGGAGGTTCCTCGCTGCTCTCGGCCATCGAGAATACGCTGCTCATAGCTCTCATTGCGGCTGCGTTTTCAACTCTTCTCGGTACCGTTGCCGCCATCGGCATCCATAACCTCAAGGGCCGGACCAAGCAGGGCGTGCAGTTCCTGAACAATATACCGATGATAAACCCCGATATCATCACCGGCGTATCGCTCTTCCTGCTCTTCGTGTTCCTCGGCGTGTCACAGGGTTATGTCACCGTAATCCTGGCTCATATCACCTTCTGCACCCCGTACGTGGTGCTCAGCGTGCTTCCCAAGCTCACGCAGATGAATCCCAATATCTACGAAGCGGCCCTCGACCTCGGAGCCACTCCGTCGGTAGCCCTGCGCAAAGTGCTGATCCCCGAACTCCGCCCCGGAATGGTGTCGGGCTTCATACTGGCGTTTACAATGTCGCTCGACGATTTTGCCGTGACCTTCTTTACCCGCGGCACCATAGGGCTGGACACTCTCTCTACCTATATATATACCGACGCGCGCAAGGGTGGCCTTACTCCGGAGCTGCGTCCGCTTATGACCCTTATCTTCCTGATAGTGCTTATTCTATTGGTAATCATTAATATAAGACAGGAAAAGATTTCAAAATCAAAATCAGGCAAATGAAAAAACTGTGTTTGATCGCCGCGGCTGCGGCAATGCTGTTCTGCGCCTGCTCCGAAGACCGCTCGGCAGTCCTGAAGGTTTACAACTGGTCGGACTATATCGACGATGAGGTCATCCCCGTGTTCGAGCAGTGGTATGAAGAGCAGACGGGCGAGCCCGTTAAGGTCATTTACCAGACCTTCGACGTGAATGAGACCATGCTCTCGAAAATCGAGAAGGGGCACGAAGACTACGACGTGGTCTGCCCTTCCGACTATATTATCGAGCGTATGCTCAAAAGCGGCCTCCTGCTGCCTCTCGACCGTGATTTCGGCAGTACACCCAACTACATCGACGACAATCTCTCGCCCTACATCCGCTCGTGCTTCGACAAGATGCAGTGCGGCGGACTCAACGCCAACGACTATTCAGTGGGCTATATGTGGGGCACCACCGGCATCCTTTACAATGCCAAATATGTCACCGATGAGGAGGCTTCCACCTGGGATATAATCCGCAACCCCAAGTTTGCCGACAAAATCTTCATCAAGGATTCCGCCCGCGACGTCTTTTCGCAGATAATCATCTATCTGCACCGCGACGACCTCGAGGCCGGTCGCGTCACCCTCGACGAACTTATGCTTGACTCTTCCGACAAAGCCCTTGCCGAAGTAGAAAGCTATATGAAGCAGGTGAAAGACCTCGTAGCCGGCTGGGAGGCCGATTTCGGCAAAGACCAGATGACTCAGGAGCGCGGCTGGGTAAGTCTCAACTGGAGCGGCGACGCAGTATGGGCGATAGAGGAGGCTGCCAATCTGGGCGTCGATCTTCGCTACGTATGCCCCAGGGAAGGTTTTACCGTGTGGTTTGACGGCTGGGTGATTCCCAAGTACGCAAAGAATATCAAGGCTGCTAAATACTGGATTAACTTCATGAGCCGTCCCGACATCGTCATCCGCAACGTGAATGTCACAGGTTATGTGTCGGTGAGCGGCGCACCCGAGGTGCTCGAAGCTTTCACCAAAGAGGAGTTCGACACCATCGACCTTTCGTATTTCTTCGGCCCCGGAGCCGACTCAGTACGAGTCAATCCCGTGCTTTATCCCGACCGCGCGGATATCGAGCGCAGCACCCAGGAGCACGACTGGGGTGAAAGGACTCCCCGGCTCGTAGAAATGTGGTCCCGCGTCAAGGGCGAGAGAGCCAGCGGTATGACGGTCGGCGTCATAGTGGTGTTCCTTCTTGCCCTCGCAGGCTTTGCAGTGTACAGGAAAGCCTCTTCACGCAAGTCGAAAGCCCGCAGGAGCAGGTAAATTCCACGGATACTTATACGGCTCTTATCTGCCGTATAAACAATAAATGAAACATTTTTGTTTAGATTGTTAACAAAAATGTTTCATTTGTTTTGTCCGGAGGCCTGCCCAGCTATTTGGGTGCCATCCTGTAGAGTACAGCGGCTATGCCCGTATAAACGACGTTCGGAAGCCACAGGGCTATCCAGGCAGGGAGCGTCCCGGTATATACGAACATCTCGCTGAAGCGGAGGAAGAGTATGTAGAGGAACGACAGTCCTATGCCGAGGGCTATGTTCCAGCCTATGCCGCCCCTCTTCTTGCGCGAGGTAAGGGCAACCGCCATAATGGTAAGGATAAATGCCGAGAAGGGGAGGGTATAGCGCCTGTTCTTCTCAATCTGGGAGTACATTATGTTGGCGTCGCCTCGCATCTTCTGAGTCTCCATAAGAGCGTTCAGGTCGTCGTTGGGGAGCGTCTCGACAGTTTTCTGGTTGCGGTAGAAGTCGCTTATCTTGAGCGCTATCACTGTGTCTTTGGCAAAACCGCAGCTGACCTGGTCGCCAAGGCCCTTGGAGTAGTCGCGCTGGAACCAGCGCCTCAGGTGCCATCCGTCCATGGTGCTGTCCCAGACTGCCGACTCGGCTGAGAGCTTCGATACGAGCTTATTGTCGCGTATGGTCTCGAGCGTGAATTTGTAGGCAGTGTTGTTGTAGGCGCTGAAGGTCTGGACGTAGATGAACTGGCCGGGAGCTATCTGGTAGTGGACGTTGTTGCGGCTGTATTTGGTGATGCCCTGGTCGGTGTATTTGGTTTCGAACTCAACCCTCGACGCGTTGGAGCGGGGGATAATGAAGAGGTTAAGGCATAGCGAGAGTATGGCTATCACCGCCGCCGACACTATGTAGGGCACCATCAGCCTCCTGAAGCTCACGCCGCCCGAGAGTATGGCTATTATCTCGGAGTTCGCCGCCATCCGCGAGGTGAAGAAAATCACCGTGATGAACACGAAGAGCGGCGAGAACATATTTATAAAATAGGGGATGAAGTTCAGGTAGTAGTCGAAGATAATCGACTGGAGCGGAACTTCGTGCGAGACGAAGTTCTCGATTTTCTCGGATATGTCGATGATGATGACTATGACGATGATGAGCAGCAGTGCGATGAAGAAGGTCGAGATGAACTTCTTCATTATGTAGCGGTCGAGTATCTTTGGCCTGAGGTCTATCATATCCTGCTGCTGATGCGTTTCACGGTATCTTCTTTCCAGCTGGAGAAGTCGCCTTCCCGTATGTGCTGCGCCGCCCTTCTCACCAGTTCGAGGTAGAAGGCGAGGTTGTGCTCGCTTGCAAGCATTGCGGCGAACATCTCGCCCGCGATGAACAGGTGGTGCAGGTAGGCGCGGGTGTATTCGTGGTCGACAAAAGACGTGCCTTCAGGGTCGATTTCGGTAAAATCCTGCGCCCATTTGGCGTTGCGCATGTTCATTATGCCGTTGAAGGTGAAGAGCATCCCGTTGCGCCCGTTGCGGGTGGGCATGACGCAGTCGAACATATCCACGCCCCTTGCTATGGCTTCAAGTATGTTGGCGGGAGTGCCTACACCCATCAGGTAGCGCGCCGTGCTTTTAGGAATCACCGGGTCCAGCGTTTCAATCATCTCGTACATCACTTCAACCGGCTCGCCTACGGCAAGTCCGCCTATGGCTATGCCGCAGTCGGCGAAGCGCAGCGCGTGCTCGGCAGCCTGTACT